>NZ_FUKI01000002.1 GCF_900163755.1 Crenothrix polyspora
TTCGACAAGCTCAGTGCGAACGGTTACGCTGTAACTATTGAACTGTGAAAACGCTGTATTTAAGGCTACGCAGTTAACGTGGGACAAAAATAATAATGCTCAAGAGGTTGGGCTACCTGCTGTTTGGCAACCCAACATGCATAACGTCTTGGTTATGTTAGGTTGAGAAAAGCCTTCAACCCAGCCTACACTTTGTTCCAGTTTAAGTTGATAGCCCATTTTAAGTAGGTAGCTGAAACTTATGAATCCCTGTTTATGATTAAGGATCACCTTGAAAATCCGTAGCGCTACACTGGCAGATGCTCACGCCATAGCTGAAATCCATGTTCACTCTTGGCAGCAGACTTATCGCGGCATTGTGCCTGATGTTTATCTTGATTCTATGACGGTGGCAACGCGTGAGGTTGTTTGGCGGGAAACACTTTTACAAAGTCACCCTAAGGTAATTGTTGCGGTAGATGATGCCAAGGTTGTTGGTTTTTGTTCATTTGGGCGTTGTCGAGATGAGGGTGCCGGTTCAAATGACGGTGAAATTTGGGCGCTGTATCTTTCGCCAGCGCAGTTGGGTAAGGGCTTTGGGCGAGAGCTGTTATCTGTGGCATGCGCTCAATTATCTGCACAGCGCAAAACCCACATCAGTTTTTGGGTGATTGTGGGTAATAATCGGGCTACACGGTTTTATAAGGCAGCCGGATTTGAGCCAGAACCAGCATCAGTAAAAGTGTTTGAGTTAGCAGGCGCTGATATTGAAGAAATTCGTTATGTTCAAGCCTGTAGTAGCTTGATTGCGCCTCTTGATTGTCGTACATAATCTGTCGGTATTGCCACAGGGTGATAATCATATAATGGTTTAGGCATGCCTAAAAAATAACCTTGACCAAAATCCACCCCTAACTGACACAAGGTTTCTAGCGTTGCAGCGTCTTCAACCCACTCAGCAATGACTTTTTTACCTAAGTTGTGCGCAATATCGGTGATAGCGCTTACCATCGTTTTATTATTGATGTCCTGGTTAATATTGCGGATAAATTGCCCGTCGATTTTAATAATATCTACCGGCAAGCGTCTGACATGATCGAAGGAGGCAAAGCCACTGCCAAAGTCATCTAAAGCAAAGCTAAAGCCCAAATCACGCAGTGTGTAAATATGATGTAATACGCGAGTAAAATTATTTAGAGCGCTGTACTCGGTAATCTCAAAGCAAATTTTTTGTGCGGGTATACGGTAGCTTGCCAAATTCTGGTTAATAAACGTCATGAAGGTGGGGTCACTGAGTGTTTGTGGGCTTAAATTAACGTTTACCATGCCCGTGTTGTGCAGATTGTCACCTTCTGATAACCATTGACAGGTTTTGTTAAATACCCAGCGATCAATTTGGCTTAGCATATTATAACGTTGTGCCGCTGGTAAAAAAGCACCGGGATTGAGCAAGCCATGCTCTGTTTGTAAACGTATCAGCACTTCAGAATAAGGCGGTTCTGTCGATGAAGTATTTAAGGGCGTAATGAGTTGCTGGAATAAAATAAGGTGTTGATCTCGAAGTGCTTGAGTTAGCGTGGCGACCATGTCCATTTGGTTGTGGCGATAGAGCGTGGTGTGTTTGTTTGGATCATTAATCACGATGCGATTACGCCCAGCATCTTTGGCTTCGTAACATGCGGCATCTGCTAGACTGAGTGCTTGTGCGCCGCAATCTATCGTTTTATTGATGGCGATAAGACCAATGCTAATCGTGGTTTTAAAGAGCCGTAATAGCCATTGAAAATGGTTGGCTTCCAGTGCTTGACGCAAACGTTCGGCGCTTTCCATGCCTTGCTCTGGCGATTGATTCCACAAAATAATGCCAAATTCATCGCCGCCCAAACGGGCGAGCATATCGTGAGAGCTAATATGCAGCTTAAAAACAGCGGTAATTTGTCGTAAGCATTCATCACCTGCCGCATGTCCACAGGTATCATTAATCACTTTAAATTGATCTAAATCAATAAATAACAAAATATGAGCGCTTTGGCTGCTGATAGCATCTTGCAGGTAATTTTCAAATTCGGTGCGATTGTATAAATTAGTTAACGGATCATGGCTGGCTAAATAGGCCAATTGCAGTTCTTGTTGTTTGCGCTGGGTAATGTCGGTCAGTGAGCCTTCGAGTATCATGCGGGTATCGGTACTTACTTTACGCAACGACAAGCTATACCACGTATTACCTTGGCCTTGTACATCGGTTGTTTGGATAATTTTTTTTTGTTCAAGTTGCTGCATCACTGTGCTCCACACGCTTTGCGGCTGAGCAAAATAATTGTGTAAAAACGGCGCGGGGTTATCTAAAGTATGTAAATCGGATGGTAAATTAAGTAAATTTTTTAGCGCGGGGTTGGTTGCCAATATGCGGCCATCATAGCGCACAGTAAACAGGCCTTCTAAGGCGTTTTCGTAAAGCGTTTGATATTTTTGCAGATTATAAATGGCGGTATTTTGTGCGCTATCACGCTGTTTGCGGTCGTTATTTAGTCGGTTGGTGATGAGTAAAGAAAATGACATAAACAACAATGCGCCACTGAAGAAAACGACGTTTTGTGCGCTTAATGAGTCAACGCGGCTATCGGTAATAAATGTGTGTAAATGAAAATAAACTTGCGTTAGACAAAACAGCATTATAGTATAGACGAAGCTACGTAAGTGCTTGATTGTGTTATACCAATTAGGGGCTGTGATAATACAGGTGAGGGCAGCGCTGGTAATGAGTATATCTTTGATTACCTGCAAAGCAGAGGATGAAAATAACAGAGTGCTGATAATTAATATAACACCCAAGATTGTATAAATATCCATTATGCGGGTGATAAGCGGGTGGCTGCGTTTAAAATCAACGAACAATACTAAAAAATGCTTGCTAAAGGCAATAAACAAAATCATATTGAGCGTATCTAACAACGTAATAACAAAGGCTTGTGGCCAGACGGTAATGTGCCACAGCATGTTGTGTTGCCCGATACCAATTATAAAACCGAATAATGCCGCAGAAAAACGTAAGTAAATGGTTTCGTGGGTGCAGCAAAATATAACGCAGTTATACACAATAATGCCTAAACTAAAGCCTGCGATAAGATAAGCGATTATGTGATCGATAGGCGTTAGTTGCAGTATAGATAGCGCGGGTGAAGCGATGTCATTTGCCTGAATAGACGTGCTTTTGAGAGAAAATAACAGCATTAAAATGATGTTAGTGCTAGTACGGTTATAATATTTGTGTAGCATCATTATAATTTCCCAATTTCCCAATTTCCCAATTTCCCAATTTCCCAATTTCCCAATTTCCCAATTTCCCAATTTCCCAATTTCCTGGTTGTCGATTTGTATAGTTAAGTTGTACTAAATAGGTTTTTATTGCGTGGTGATTAAAAAGCGATAGTAAAAAAACGTGGGTTGTTGTATCAAGTTGCGTGATCAGTGTTTTGGCAAAAACACAGCACATTGTCGCAATTGTAAGCAATGGACTACATTCTGTCTATGTAATGTTATTTATTCCGTATTTTATAATACATGGATTGTAATGTCGTAAATTTTTGTCGATTTATATGATATAAATATAATAATATGTAAAATTTTAAACTATATTGTATTTATAATTCGACTATCAACGTAAGTTAGGACAAAATGTAATGTGAGTTGAATGTTTTTCTCAATCCAACAGAGTTAACTTGTTAAATACAGCGTTTTCACAGTTCAATAGTTACAGCGTAACCGTTCGCACTGAGCTTGTCGAAGTGTGCCGTTCATGCTTCGACAAGCTCAGCACGAACGGTGGCTGTAACTGTCCTAAGTTGAAAACGCTGTATGTTAAGTTGTCAAGCAGCGATGTAGCCAACTGACGTGAGAATTATTATTTTTTACGCTTTAGATGGGTAGCCTAACATGGCTGGAACACGGTCAGAGGTGAAAGAATCAGCGGAGGGGATTTAAGTTGCTATGCTTGGTAAGGCCACTCTCCAGCAGGAGAGTGCCTGATCTGGTGCGGGAGACATTCAAGATTTAGCGTTTTTTGGCTATTTTTTCAATTTCATTAGCTCTTGTTTCTGTCATACGAGCAAGACAATGCTGCCAATAAGTAAAAGAGGAGTCGGTCTCTGAGTTTTTTGAGCAGACTTCGTTACGGTATTTAAGCCATTTATTGTGTTGTTTTTGGGTTTCATTTTTATTGACATAGCTGATATTTGACAGTGAGTTTAAGGCATTTTTTAAGCGTTTACTGTGGTGTTCGTATTCAGATTTTGCACATTCATAAGTAAACTTAACCCCCCATTCTATACATCTTTTGTATTCAGGGCTGGCGGCATTGCCGCAAGTGGAATAAACACACAGTGCCATTAATGTAAAATTTTTCATAGTTAATCGCATTTAGTTAGGTAACAAGTAGTCAAAATGCAGCGAAAACACATAAGATAGCTATTATCTCCATAGTCTTAATGTATGCCGTTGTTTATAGTTACGATACTATAGCGAAATGACTATTTGTTCAACCTGAAAAATATCAGCGAGCTATCTGTTAATGGCGGTATTTAGCAATACACACGGCAACGTGAGTATTGCTCTAATGCTTTCCAGAAGCAAAAAGAAAATGTTCAACTTGTTTCAGCCAGATTCTTTAGTTGATACACTTTAGCCATCGTCATTTCTAATGTGAACAAACGTCGCCATTGTTCTGAATTTTGCCTGTTTGCTGCGTGCATAAAATGTTGTAAGCGTTCTGCGTTAAACAAACCACAGGCACACAAATACGGCACGGGCAATATTGCTAATAACTGCGGATCTTCTGTAATATTTTGTGTTTTATCGCCAGTAACAGCAGTCGAGGGTTTATGCCAGCGTCGCAAAAGCTTATCTGTAATGCGCTGATGATAGTGAGCAATAATGGGTGTAAATTGATGGATATTACGCCACGTAGCCGGCATAGCGGGATAACCATGCTCTAAAGGCAGTTGACCGAGTGTGGGTAAATGATTGGCTAGCATGGTTCGTACTACTAAGCTTCTTAGTCGTGCATTAGCCTTGGTTTCTAAGACCACTTGCAAAATAGGCCGAAAGGCAAACGGTGATACCGCAGGCCAAATGCGATTGGTGCTGCTGGCAATACGTCCTTGCCAGCGTTGCATACGCATCGCAAAATAGGCATGATCCATTTGTGTCGTATTGGGGAGCGATGTGAGCGTGTTATTATGCTGATTGGTTTGCTCAGCTAATAAAGCCACCAAATCTATTGCCGCCACGGCATCGGTAAAAATACTGCGATTATAGGCAAGCGCGGCAAAACGTTTATGCGCTAACATCTGTGTATTTAAGGGTGTTTTTTTGCCTATACGGGGAAATAATAACTCCCACCAATAGCCTCTGGCCAGTTCACCAAAAGAGCCGTTAATACTGATGTCATGACCTGCGTCAACATGGCCATGATGCGTGCTGGCAATACCGGCATATTCAAAGACATCAAATTCACCATCGGTTAACAGTAACGCGTTTTGTAAATCTTCATAGCTGCATGTGGTTTTACGTGTTACCCGTCTATGCGGCAAAGAAAACTGTTCGGCAATGCGTTTGGCAACAGTTGCATCGGCACTGTCTGCGCTGCCCGATACCGTCGTCGATACCTTAACACCGGCCAAAATAAAACCGCTAATTGTCGCACGCGAATCATAACCGCCGGTTAGATCGCATAAGGCATTAGGAAAATGCTGATGAATATTTTTTGCTGCCGCAATTAATGCCTCGATAATTTTTGCAGCGCCTTCAGCAGCGGTGTATTTTTCTGCTTGAATAGCGCTAAAATGCCAATAACGTCGACGTGTTATTTGGCGATTATAAGCGTGTATTGTTAAATGCTCGGCGGGTGCAAGCTTGGTAAAGTGTTGCCAAAGCGATTGTTGACCGTAAATACTACCGGTAGCGATAAATTGTAATACGCTTTCTGCACTGAGTTTTGCGCCTGTTATAGCGGCCAATGTCAGCGCTGAATCTGAAATTAACATAACATCACCGTATTGCACTTGGTAAACATGGAAACTGCCCGCCGGGTCAATGGCGATGTCAATGCGCTGGGTTTGCTTATCCAATAAAGCAATACTAAAAACACCTTCCATAGCCTCCAGAATGGTATCGAAGCGGGTATTTTGCGTGTGTGCCAATAATGCCTGTTCTTGGCCGCAAGCAAGTTCAGTGCCGTAAAACCACGTGCCACCCGACACTAAAGCCTGTGTGCCGTCTTCATTTAGTGCCCACGCTGAGCGCTTGTCATTAACGTGTTGCGTGGTTATTACGCTGCACCAATCCCAATCCTGATGTAAAACTGTTTGGGTTGGGTATAGGTTTTTTAAGATAGCCTGTGTTTTTAGAGCCAACGACACCAGAGGGGCAGCGTGAGCTGTGGCAATGATTAAGCAAAATGACATGTGTAAACCTGATTAAATAAAGCACGAACATGAAAAATTATTTGTGGATGTAAAAAAAGTATAGCAGTAATGTATAAGGTAATTGTGTGGTGGCGTGTAGGCTCAGTATTAAGGCTGTGCTTGAACGCGATGGCTTATACTCTGTCAATGCCATGTTATTATGTTGCTAAAATAACAATGCTCAATCACTTTAAACCTAGTACATCAAATCGTATAAAAACAGGATAATAAAAATCTTCAAATCATGAATGAAATGCTGATTGTGTACAGCATAAAGCTAAATTAAAATCCTGTTGACTTCCAATTTGGTGTACTAGACCTTTTAAAACAGCGAGATTAACCATGTTGCAAACATTCCGTAGTCTATTGACAAGCGTTAGCGTATTAACGGCTAGTCTGTTGGTTTTAGCCACCAGCCCTGTTGTTGCAGACGACAATATCGTCTTGCAAAGAACCACGTTGCTGGAAAAAGCCGTCGAGCTCCCAAGCAATCCTGTTAATACCAAAGTCATACGGGTCAGTTTTCCACCGGCCTTCAAAACCCCGTTGCACACCCACGAAGGCCCAGGCCCGCGTTATATTATTAGTGGCACGTTGAAAGTAGTCGATGCAAGCGGCGAAAAAACTTACGGTAGCGGCCAGGTATTTTGGGAAACCGGCGAACAAATGACCATAGAAAATGTCGGCCACGGTGCTGCTGAAATTGTAATTTTTGAACTAGACCCCATCAAGTAATCAGCCTATTAGCTTGGAGGCGTATTAATGGCGGGTGTAGGCTTGGTTGTAACAAGATGTCGGTGTGTAGCCTTGCTATTACTGATGACGGCTTGCGCCACGCCAGTTAATAAAGTACCAACACCGGTTGCATTGCCGCACAGTTTTTCCGTATCGGGCACACTTAAAGCGCCAGATAAGTGGTGGCAGGTGTTTCAGGATGAGGCCTTGAATGAGCTGCTTAGCACGGCACTGGGGCATAATTTCAGCTTACATGCGGCGTTTGATCGCCTGGCGCAGGCGCGAGCTATCGCCAAAAAAACCGGCGCAGACTTTATACCCCAGCTTAATGGCAGCTCTGGCATATCACATACTGCCAGCGACAAGCCCAGCCAAGACAGCTTTAGCTTTGGCGTAGCCGCCAGTTATGAATTGGATGTGTGGGGGCGCATCCGCACCGGCATTAATGCTGCCAGACTGGATGTGAACGCGGCGCAAGAAGAGGTCGATAGTGCGGCTATTTCGCTGTCAGCAGAGCTTGCCAGCAACTGGTACAAATTGATAGAACAACGCCAGCAATTGGCTTTGCTGGAGCGGCAAATAGCGGTTAATCGAAAGAACGTGGCCTTGCTGCAAGTACGTTTCAGTGGCGCACAAGCCGCCGCCGCCGATGTGTTGCAGCAGCAGCAATTGTTGGAATCGGTTATCGGCAATCAACTGACGGTTATTGCAACAATCAGTGTGCTAGAAAACCAGCTGGCGATACTGACCGGCAATTCACCAGGCTTAATAGCACTACCTGAACACAGCGAATTTCCGTTGTTACCGCCGTTACCGCATACTGGGCTCAGTGCCGATGTTATACAGCGCAGACCCGATGTACGTCGCGCTTATTTACGGGTGCAAGCCGCCGATCAACGTATCGCTTCTGCTATTGCCGACCGTTACCCAAAGTTAAGTCTCTCTGCCAGCCTTGGTGCAAATTCACCCAGTTTAGAGGCGTTATTTACTAATTGGCTGGGTACGATAGCCGGTAATTTATTGGTGCCGATGATTGATGGCGGGCGGCGTGTTGCCGAAGTGGAGCGTAACCAGGCGCTGGCCGCAGAAGCTATGAATACCTATGCAACAACTTTGTTAACGGCGGTTAAAGAAGTGGAAAATGCCTTGATTCAAGAGCGCCAGCAACAGCAACTGGTTATCAATTTGCAAAAACAGGTCGAGTTGGCCACCCAGTCCAGCGAGCGGTTGCGTGTGCGTTATTTATACGGTGCAATGGACTTTTTACGCGTGCTGTCGGCACAACTCAGCCAGCAAAGTCTTGAACGCACCTTGATACAAGCCCGCCAGCAGCTGATTGATTACCGCATTAATTTATACCGTGCCCTGGCCGGTGGTTTTTCGCTGACTGATTCTATTGCTACCGCCAAAAAAATATGACCAAACGCATCGTGCAACTCATGGTGGTGCTGATTATTATCGGCAGCACGTTTGCTGTCTCCCAGTATTGGCTAACTCACAAACCGCATGCGGATCGTGTTGCCGTCAAGCCGTCTGCACCTTTAGTAGAGATTATTAAACCCAGCCCTATCGATCACCAAACCACAGTGTATGCAATGGGTTCGGTAATGCCATCGCAAAGTGTCAATTTAACCCCGCGTATTAGTGGTCTGGTGACACACATCAGCCCGCATTTTATTGAAGGTGGCCTGTTAAAAAAAGGCGAGGCGCTGGTTGAGTTAGACCCGACCGATTACCGCTTAGCCATTAAACAAAGCGAAAATGATCTGGCCAAGGCGCAATTTAATTTAAAGCTGGAAATGGGGCAGCAAGCCATTGCACGGCGTGAGTTTCAGCTACTGGGCGCGGAATTAACCGAGAAAGAACGTGAGCTGGTGTTACGGCAACCACATTTAAAAGCCGCGCAAGCTGCATTGGCAGCAGCCGAAGCCAGCTTGCAACAAGCTCAGCTTAATTTGTCCCGTACTAAGCCGATTGCGCCGTTTAATGCCATTATTACCCAGCGTAACGCCAATTTGGGCGCGTGGATGTCGGCGTTCTCTACTGGTACACCGTTAGCACGCTTGGTGGGTACGGATGCGTTCTGGATTAATACCTCGTTACCGGTGGATAAGCTGAGCTGGATTGCTATTCCAGACATTAATAGCCAGCACGGTGCAGCGGTAAAGATCAGCAATGAAGCCAGCTGGGGTAAAGGCGTAACCCGAACCGGTAAGGTCAAACGCTTGCAAGCTGAGCTGGAGCCTGAAGGCCGGATGGCTAAATTGATTGTTGAGGTGGATGATCCGCTCAACCAAAAGGCTGCGAATAAAGGCTTGCCTTCGTTAATGCTGGGTGCGTATGTGCGGGTTGAAATTGCCGGTAAGCTGTTGACCGATGTTATCAAACTACCGGAAACGCTGTTACACGAGGGTGAATCACTCTGGCTAATGACCGATAAGCACACCTTGGACATACATAAAGTGGCTTATATATGGCGCGAGCAAGGCTATGTGTATCTGGACAGCCAGCAAGTGCCGGTAGACGCGAGTGTTATCAGCAGCGATGTTGCTGTGCCGGTGCAAGGTATGGTGCTGCGCTTGGCTGCGAGCAATGATAAGTCGGTGGATAATACCATCGCTACACCTTGATGATTCTGTCGATTGTTCACGGAAGGCACAAACCATAGGAATCCTAAAACCTTTTTCCGTGCTTTCTGTGTTTTCCGTGGACAATAAATAAGGAACGCGCACGAAATAACTTGAGCAAGTTCATGCTTCGACAGGCTCAGCACGAACGGTGGTGGCGTTTAAGTTGTTCAAGTTATTTCATGCACGTTCCTAAGCATTAAATTCACCCCTGTCCACGCGCCACTCACCCATGTTCATCATTATGTACCGCAGGCTAACGACTTAACCATGCACAATACCGATTCTACAGAAACCGGCGCAATTAGCTGGATGGCCAGGCATGGCGTAGCAGCCAATGTCTTAATGTTGATTTGCTTGCTGGGCGGCCTGCTGTCCATGCTGCATATTAAGCAAGAAGTCTTCCCCGATTTTCAGCTGGACACCATTAGTATCAGTGTATTGTACCCTGGCGCTAGCCCTGAAGAAATCGAAAGCGGCATTCTGTTAGCCATTGAAGATGCTATCAGTGGTCTGGAGGGCATAGACGAAGTGCGCTCTACCGCCAAAGAAGGCTTAGGCACAATTTTAGTGGATGTGATGAGCAATGCTGACATCCAGAAACTGGCCGAAGATATGCGCCAAGAAGTCAGTCGCATCAGCTCTTTACCTGAGGATGCCGAAGAGCCGAAAATCAAAGTCATGACCCGCAAACGCCAGGTGTTATCACTGGTATTGTATGGCAATGCCAAAGAACTGCTGCTGCACACGCTGGCCGAGCAATTTCGCGATCAATTGTTACAAGATCCTGGTATTACCCAGGTAGAGCTGGAAGGCATTAGGCCGCTGGAAATCAGCATTGAAGTCTCGCAGGATAATCTGCGCCGTTACCGGTTATCGTTGGCCGATATTGCTTTGCGTATTCAAAATGCCAGTATCGATTTGCCCGCCGGTAGTATCAAGACTGATAGCGGCGAAATTTTAATCCGCATGAAAGAGCGCAAGGATGTCGGTGCAGAATTTGCCCGTATCCCTTTGGTGAGTAGCGCCAGCGGTAGCGAAGTTCTGTTAGGCGATATTGCTACCATTAACGACGGGTACAAGGATACTGACCACTCGGCGAGTTATAACGGCCAACCGGCAGTCATGGTACAAGTGTATAGCGTGGGTGAGCAAACGCCGATACAGGTATCGGCAGCGGTTAAAAAACAACTGGCTCCGTTTAAACAAACATTGCCTGGCGGCATCAATGCGGCTATCCGTATTGATGAGTCTGACACCTATACGCAACGCATTGATTTGTTGGTTAATGACGGCATACAAGGTTTGGTGCTGGTTTTTATTGCGCTGGCGATATTTTTAGAGTTACGTTTGGCCTTTTGGGCAATGATGGGCGTGCCTATTGCATTTTTGGGCGCATTTTTATTGTTGCCGTTTTTTAATGTGTCTTTAAACATGGTGTCGTTGTTCGCGTTTCTCATTGCGTCTGGCATAGCGGTAGATGATGCTATCGTCATTGGTGAAAGCGTCTACCATTACCGACAATTGGGTTACTCTGGCATGGAAGCGGCTGTTAAAGCGGCACGCAAAATGGCGGTACCCGTAACATTTGGTATTTTGATCAACAGTGTCGCGCTGGTGCCGCTGTTATTTATGCCGGGCGAAATAGGCAAAATATACTATATGTTGCCGGTCGTGGTTATTAGCGTATTCGCCATGTCGCTAGTGGAATGCCTGTTTATTTTGCCTAACCATTTAGGCCATCTGAAAACCAAAAGCGAAGCCCAGCAAGGTGGCTTGTATAAATTGCAGCAGCGGTTTAGTAGTGCATTTTTGTCTTGGGTGCATCGGCGTTATGGTGGGTTGTTAGACTGGCTGTTGCCGTGTCGTTACTTGGTTATCGTGGCGTGTTTGGCGTTATTGGCGGTGACATTGGCGTATGTGGCCAGCGGTCGTATGGGCTTCTCCTTATTTCCTAAGACGGAATCAGATTATGCCAGAGTGAGTCTTACCATGCCTTACGGTACGCCACAGGAGAAAACCCAGGTGATTACTCAGAAGATTGTGGCGGATGCCTGGACAGCCGCCAAGCATTTTAAAGGCGGCGAAGGCTTAATAAAAGGTGTGTTTGCTGAAATTGGTAAAACCGACAGCAATAAGGCGGAAGTCAGGGTTTATCTAGCGCCACCTGAGGTGCGTGCCCGCATTGCCAGTACCGAACAATTTAATGAACAATGGCGTAAGCGGGTTGGTGAAATCGTCAGTCTTAAATCCATACGTTTTGAGTCGGATGCAGGCGGGCCGGGTGGCGGTTCTGCTATTACTATTGAATTAAACCATATCGATATGCAGATGCTGGAACAAGCCAGCAAAGAATTGGCCAGCGTGTTGAAAAGTTACACGCTCGTAAAAGACGTAGACGATGGTTTTAGCCCAGGTAAAGAGCAATTTGATTTTACCCTGTTGCCGGAAGGCAAAAGTTTGGGCTTGACCGCTAAAAATGTGGCCAGACAAGTGCGTAATGCGTTTTTTGGTGCGGAAGTGCTGCGCCAGCAACGCGGCCGCAATGAAATTAAGGTGATGGTCAGATTGCCTGAGCAAGAGCGAGTATCGGAAGCCAATATAGACGATTTAATGATTTGGACAAATTCAGGACAACCGGCAGTGGCATCGGCAAATACGCCCACTAAGGAAGTGCCGTTACGTACTCTGGTAAGTACCCAGCGTGGCCATGCTTATACGGAAATCAACCGCCATAACGGCAGGCGTAATGTGGAAGTGACCGCCAATGTTAGCCCTAAATACAAAACCAATGAAGTGTTAACGGATTTGAAAATTAACGGGCTTCCAGCGCTCATGGCTAAATACCCTGGCCTTCAGTACAGCTTTGAAGGCCAGCAGGCGCAAACCGAGGAAAGCTTAGGCAGCTTGAAAATAAGTTTTTTGTTGTCGATATTGGCGGTTTACGTTTTGCTGGCCATCCCGTTCCAAAGCTATTTGTTGCCGTTGATTGTCATCGCCAGCATTCCGTTTGGCATTATAGGCGCTATTTTTGGCCATATTGTCATGGATTACAGTTTAAGTATTGTCAGCTTACTGGGGATTATTGCCTTATCTGGCGTGGCGGTTAACGATGCTTTGGTTTTGGTAGACCATGCTGTGTATTTGAAATCAACTACGGTCGGTACACCGGCAGAAATTATTAAAGCCGCTGCTACACAACGTTTTCGGCCTATTTTATTGACCACACTGACTTCATTTTTCGGATTAATGCCTATTATTCTGGAAACTTCCCGTCAGGCTCGCGTTTTGATCCCTATGGCCATTTCAATGGGTTTTGGCATTGTATTCTCAACCTTAATTACTTTGGTTTTAATACCGTGCTTGTATATGGTGATAATAGATGTGCGGCGTTGGTTGGGAGTTAAGCAAGTGGACGAGCCATTGTAAAAATAGGCTACATCGATAAACCTATCAGGTTTTAAAAACCTTATACAGCGTTTTCAACTTAGGACAATTACAGCCACCGTTCGTGCTGAGCTTGTCGAAGCATTAACGGCACACTTCGACAAGCTCAGTGCGAACGGTTACGCTGTAACTATTGAACTGTGAAAACGCTGTAGGTTTAGGTTCGCGTCATGTCGCTTTATTGAACCGATAAATCACGTTGCGCCGTGTAGTTTTCTGCCATAAAAAACTTTTTAAAATAAGGCATAAAGCTAGCGGTAATCGGTATGGAATAAAAGCAATACATGGCGGCGGCTTCACCTGTACTCACGCCAAAAATCCACTGCGGCATAAATAAGGTCATCATGGCCATAACAAAATGGTAACTGCCGATGCGCCAGTTGTTTTTCCAGACAAAGCCGCTGACTGCCAAGCCAAATAAAGAACCCCAGGTTACCAACAAACCAAATGCGCTCGATATGGCATAACCAATATGGTATTTGCCCATAAACAAGCACGACACCATGCGGCCAATAAAGTTGGGTTCAACATCTAAAAGCTGCCAGGTGTTAGGTAAAAACGAAAACACGATAAATGACCCACTGAGCGCAACGCCCACTTTAAAGGCTTTTAGCAAGGCGGTTTTGTCGGTGGAATAAGTCGCCAGGGCGGGCATAATCGCCAGGGCCTGCAAGCTGATGTGGTAGGTGGATAGTTCACTTAAGAAATAATTTGTTCCAAAACCACACTGGTCGGCCACCGGATAGGCAAAATACTGGATAAATTCCATTAACGAAAAATGGAAAATAGCATACGCTCTGGCGAAGCGTACCCAAAAAGTTTCTGTCGTATCGGCAAACGTAATAGCAGAAGCCACCAGGCCAGTCAGTCCTAGACCCAGCGACATAGTTGCACTAAAACACATAAATTTTCCCAAAAATCGACTAGTATAATAAAAATGGCTGTGAATACAATCGCTATTGTATTGGGTTCAATGTGACAATACTGATGGGTTTAGATTAATTTGCTGTTGAAGTTTAGTTGCTCGATTGTTGGGTATGGATTTTAATGTTGCGATGTTAGCGCAAAGTCTCCTGCATCTTGATGAGCTTGATCTTGTGTTACAGTAAACAGAATTGATTTATCCATGTAACCACTGGCGCTGAACTCTAATGCGTGTTGTCCTTTTTCAATGTCAGTAAAAGTAAATTTTCCTTCCGCATCTGTTGTTTGTCGATGAGCGGTACCACCATGAGGATCGCATAAGCCGGAGCCATCGCAGTAACGTAACATGAGTGCTGCGGATGCCAGTGGTTGTTGCGTTAGCGCATCGACAAGCCGGCCACTGAATTTACGAATGGTAGGAATATGTTCAGCCTTAAGTATATAGGAGTCATTGCCACCGCCTGTAAAAGCTAAGTCGTTCGTATGGGTAATCGCCAAAATGACAATACCTTTTAGTGGCAGTCTGAGTCTCGATGCGTCGTCAATTATTTTTTTGCACTGGCTATCGAATATACCTATGCGCGGCCCAGTAATCTGGTTTTGCTTACCAGTTGCCACAAAAAACTCGATAAGACCTTCCGGTTGTATAGAAAATTTGAAAAAATCTATATCTGGATTTTGGCTTGAATCCAGTTTGTCAGTTACTGAGAAGGGGAGTTTTTGGTTGGTTAAATCTTTAGCCAAAGCGCAGGTATTATTATTAGCTTTTATGGAATTGCAGTATCCAAACAGGAATAACACTAAAAATAAAGAAAACAACTGTTTTAACATAACGGAGTCCTGATTTTTTGTAGAGCGGCGATTTATGCAAAATAAATCGCTGGCTGTAATATTACAATGTGACTTTAAAAATTAAGACAATCAGCTAGGCTATAAACGGTGCGTTTAATTTACGTTGTTGATTGTCTTTAAAATTCTAATCTATGGGTTCATTGTGTCACAATTAGCAAACATCATAAAATTAAATACGTCGTACAGTCTCTATTTTTTGTTAGGTTTGGCGTGTGCATAATGTATTAAAATTGTGGAAATTTATTACCAATTGTTTTTAATAGTAAAATTTTATATATGTGTTTTATTATGACGTGACAGTCAATTTTTCATTACATTTTTTTAAAAATTAATTGACTAGAACGGCTGTAGTGCTATATCATGTGCAGCTATTCAAGAGCAACTTGAATTAGATTGTCAAGTTAGTAGCAGATGATAATCGGGGTGTAGCGCAGTTTGGTAGCGCGCCTGCTTTGGGAGCAGGATGTCGGGGGTTCGAATCCCTCCACCCCGACCACATTTTGCGCTTGTAGCTCAACCGGATAGAGCACCAGCCTTCTAAGCTGGGGGTCGCAGGTTCGAGTCCTGCCAAGCGCGCCATTTCTTGAAATAGCGTTTTATGGTGAGCGTAGCTCAGTTGGTAGAGTCCAGGATTGTGATTCCTGTTGTCGCGGGTTCGAGCCCCGTCGTTCACCCCATCAAATACAGCTGTTAAAACCACATCAACGGCTTTTTATTGTTTGCCTGTTTTACAAATTCCCCCGTTACACTGTAGTGGCTATTTTTCCGTTGTTAAAAAAACGCTTTTAGCACCAGAGACAGAATACCAGCCAACATTAAGCCCATCATCCATTTTAGAACGGCTAGATCTGTGTAAATTGGAGACAATTTGTTATCGAATTTATTATCCAAGTATTCTTTGGTGACTAACGTGTCCTGCGCTTCCGCAATCACACGAACCGACATTCCGCACCCCTAAATAAAAATTCAGCATTTAAGCAAAATATTGATATTTAATGAATTTTAGTATTTTAGACTTTCGAGTTAAAACAAGAAAAATTCATCTCTCGTTTGTTTTTTGTTAAATATAAGCTGATATAAATGACTTTGAAAATACGCCAAAAATTCGACAAGCTTATAACATACTGAAATTATTAAATTAAATTTAATCATAAAATTATGAATAGGGGTGCGGAATGTCGGCACGAATAACGGCTTCAGCCTGTTCTTGCTGAAATCCGGCGGCTTTTAGTTTATCAACAAGTTGCAGCGTATCAAAAGTTACAGTAGCCATAAAGAGTTTTCCTATGCAGATGTCTGCGTGAGTCTAGCACAGTATTAGCTTTGAAATAAGCCGCTAAAGACCACTGTATGTGCATTACTGGCCTGCCAAAACAATAATCTTATCGGTCACATCAAACTCAATTGTGATAGACTTAACAGGGTTAATGTTAATCCCGTAACACGTATCTGCATTATTGATTTGATTGAACAATCGATAGCCTATAGCGGTTTCATTTTTGCGCCGCGCCGCTTCCACCACCGTGTAAAAATTAACAGCCTGGCCAAGACACACATAATCTTCCACCGGTTTTAAATAAATTTCCGCACCGTCAGCATCAAATAAATCGTTAAAAACAGTGCTAAGTTGCTTGTTTTCCGAAATTTGCGTTAACAGCAAGCCCACCAATTCATCACTGACGATAAAATCATCTGCCTTGGCGATTTCTGCCAGCGCCTGATTTCTGCTGTCCATCATTTCCGACACTATGCTGTAGGATTCGCCTTTGTTAACTTCGATATCACGTAAATGCAGCAAGGTTAACAAGGTTTTGGCATCGGCTTCTTGTACGGCAAGGCTATCGCTATAGCACAGTAAAATGATGTGTGCATAACAGGTTAAATCCAGCGTATCAAGGAAGTCACGATCCGTAGTGTCGCCCAGAATAAAATTTATTTTCAGATTTTTAATTTGTTTTATTAATGTGTTAACAATAGCTTCAGTGCCGTTTAATTCCGACACAATAGTTAATTCCGAATCCGGCGCAGCGTAGCAATCCATTTCGCGCACGATGGTTTCCGCTCTTTGATTCCAGCCTAAAATAATATCCCGTTCTTTGTCAATTTTACGTGGCTCAGTGTTACTGATGGCTGAGACAGCGACATTCGGTGTGCCGATTACGCGGATTTTATCGTCATCGGCGGCAATGCAAATTAACGTATCGTTGGCTTGTAGGGTCGTGGCCATGTTGGGATTAAGTTGTGTTACGCCATCACTGTGCAAACCAATTAATGCCGAATGTTCGAAGCTGGCTAAGGCATCACCGTAGGTTTTACCTGCCAATACAGGTTCGTGTTTAAAATAAATTTCATCGCCGGAAAAATTAAGCAGTTCTTTGTACACGCTGCTTAAGCCGACTTGCCTGGACGTTTGTACCGTTATTTTGGCGATTAAGTCATTCGGTATTATCAGTTCGATCTCATCTTTGCCAATCATTTTAGCGATGGCACTGTTTTTGGCATGGCGCAGTTCCGCGACGATATGGTATTTGTCCACGCGGCGATCTGGGTGATTGGTAATGGCCAAAATCATCTTGATGACTTGAGCATCTGGGTCGGCATAGCCTTCTGGAGACAGAATAATGATTGATTTGCTGGTCTGTGGGTTGACCACGTCCAGTGCCGCTAAATCAATTGGGCTGCCGGAGCGGCAAATGACTTGGGTGCGGCCGGTATTGCCGACATGGCTACGGATTTGGTCTTCCATGTCGATTTTGTCTTGGTCAGCCAGGATGACGATGCGCGGTTTTTTGACATTGGCATTGGCGATGGCAAGTTCTGAAATAATCAAAAACAAGCGTGATGACCAACCTAAAATCAGGGTGTGGTTTTCCTCGCACACCAGGGAATGGCCTTTACGTAGCGCTTCCAGCTTGCTTTCAAGACCGCTGGATAAAATACTGATTAAGCTACCAACGATAAATAATCCGGTCAGGGTAATCACCAGACCCCAGACACGAAAGGCCCAGCCGTTACCGTCATCCGTGGCAGCGTCGCCGCCGACAGTACCGGCATCCAGTGAGCGCATCAGGGCTTGCCAGGCGGCTTCGGGAAAGGAGTAGCCGGTGTTCGTGTCGGTTGCCAGGCTAGCATCATCAATAGGAAGAGAGTCGCCGGTGGGTGAAATTATATTACTGATAGGTGGCGGTGCGGCATCACTGGCCGGTTGCCAGTTATTGATGACCAGTATCGACGATGCTATCAATATAATACATAAGGTAATCAGTGCCAGCCAGCCAATGAGTGAGGCTGTACCACCTGATAGGCTGTTATCGAAGTGATAACGCAGTTTTTGGCTGAGGGTTATTTTGCGCATAAACGTCCTGATGGTCAAACGACCTCGATATCAATGTCGCTGGTATATGAAGATAAGATAATGATTTTATTATAAATATAAAATTTGAGTGATGGTGTTTTTAATTTGGATGCATAGCGGCAACCCACCAAGTTTTTAAAGCTTGATGAGTCTGTGTATCAGTGATTAGACAATATTGTAATAGCTGAAACCATCAATCCCGCAACAACTCATTAATACCGGTTTTGCTACGGGTTTTTTCATCGACTTGCTTGATGATGACCGCACAGTACAAACTGTATTTGCCATCCGCTGACGGTAAGTTACCAGACACGACCACAGAACCTGCCGGAATGCGGCCAAAGCTGACTTCGCCCGTCATGCGGTTGTATATTTTAGTGCTTTGGCCGATGTATACGCCCATAGAAATCACACAGCCATCTTCAACAATAACGCCTTCCACCACTTCTGAACGCGCACCGATAAAGCAGTTGTCACCAATAATGGTAGGGTTGGCCTGTAAAGGTTCCAATACGCCGCCGATACCGACACCGCCTGACAAATGCACGTTTTTGCCGATTTGTGCGCATGATCCCACGGTTACCCAGGTATCCACCATCGTGCCGCTATCAACATAAGCACCAATGTTGATATAAGACGGCATTAAAATAGCGCCTGATGCAATGTAAGAGCCACGACGCGCCACCGCATTAGGCACAACGCGCACGCCAGCTTTAGCGAAATCGTCTTCTGAATAGTTGGAGAACTTGCATTCCACTTTATCGTAATAACGGGTATTGCCGCCATCCATCATCCGATTTTCGTTGATACGAAATGACAATAACACGGCTTTTTTCAGCCATTGGTTTGTGATCCATTCGCCGTCGATTTTTTCGGCAACGCGGGCAGCACCGCTGTCCAATAGGTTGATAGCTTCTGCAACCGCAGCACGGATTTCGGCAGAGACGTTGGCTGGAGTGATGTCGGTGCGTTGTTCAAAGGCAGCGTTAATGGTGTTTTCTAAGTGCGTCATGTTTTTTATTGTAAGGTGGTAAGGAAGTTGTGAATTCGGTTAGCGGCTTTGATGCACTCAGCTAAGGGTGCAACCAGGGCAATCCTGACATGGTTCGCGCCGGGATTGATACCATCAAACGGACGGGATAAATAACTGCCCGGCAGCACGGTAATGTTTTCTTGCGCGTATAGCTGTTGGGCAAAATCAGTATCGCTAATGGGGGTTTTTAGCCAGACATAGAAACTTGCGGGCGGCTTGTGTATGTCGCAGACATTTTCAAGGAGACTGATGAAGGCGGTAAATTTTTCACGGTACAGGTCTCTGTTTTCCAAGACATGGCTTTCATCCTGCCACGCCTTGATACTGGCATATTGGGTAGGCAACGGCATGGCACAACCTTGATAGGTGCGGTACTGAAAATACGCTTGCAGTAGCTTGGCATCGCCAGCGACAAACCCCGACCGCAATCCAGGCACATTGGAACGTTTGGACAGGCTATGGAACACCACGCAACGCTTAAAGTCTGTATTGCCCATAGCGTAAGCCGTTTGCAGCAGGCCAATGGGGGGCTTGGCTTCGTCATCGTACAACTCGCTGTAACATTCGTCCGAGGCGATGATGAAATCATATTTTTCTGACAGACGTATCAACTTTTCCTGCTCGCTTTGGCTGATAACCGCGCCACTGGGGTTACCCGGCGAACAAATATAAATCAGTTGGCAGCGTTGCCAGATAGGTTCGGGTACGCTATCAAAATCTGGTAAATAACCGGAAGCTTCCAGGGTATTTAAAAAATATGGCTCAGCGCCGGCCAGCAATGCCGCACCTTCATAAATCTGGTAGAAGGGGTTGGGCATGATGACCACCGGTTTTTCGGTGGGATCAACAATACACTGGGCGAAAGAAAACAGCGCTTCGCGCGTCCCACTCACCGGCAAAATATGACGGTCACTGTTAATAAATTCAGCCGGTATATTGAAGCGACTGCCTAACCAGTCGGCAATGGCAGCACGTAGTTCCGGTATGCCTTTGGTGGTAGGATAAATACCGAGCCCATCGCTGTGCCGCGACAGTGCTTCTTTAATAAAATCCGGAGTAGGATGGGTCGGTTCGCCTATGGATAAGGCGATATGCGGTTTATCAGCTGGTGGCGTTATACCATGCTTAAGCTGCGCCAGCTTTTCAAATGGATACGGGTGTAAATGGACTAGGTTAGGTGTCATGCGTTAGGAACATCTCGGTTGTTTGCCCATATTGTGTGCCTGCTGGTACAAGCCCATTGCTTGCGGCATGTGCTGTTCCAGATCCTGAATGCGGGTGGCGTGCGAAGGATGGGTGGACATGAATTCTGAGGGTTGATTGCCTTGCGAGGCTTGTTCCATGCGCTGCCACAGGCCGATACTTTCACGCGGATCAAAGCCCGCTTTGGCCATTAAATCTACACCAATCACATCAGCTTCGCTTTCCTGGGTGCGGCCATAGGGCATCAGTACACCGTATTGTGCGCCCACGCCCAACAGTCCAAAGCCCAGTTGACCTAATGCACTGGTGGGTGCGCCAGCGATGGCTTGTACCACAGACATGCCCTGGCTCATCGCGGCTTCTTGCGAGGCGCGTTCGTTGCTGTGCTTGGCCAGTACGTGGCCGACTTCGTGGCCAATGACGGCGGCCAGTTGATCTTGGTTGGCAACCAGAGTGATTAGTCCTGTGTGTACGCCAATTTTATTACCAGGCAGGGCGAAAGCATTGGGTGATTTATCATTAAAAACCACCACTTCCCATTGGCCGCCACCGACTTCGCGGGTAATGGCTTGGGCGATGCAGTTGGTTAGTTTGTTGTATTTAGCATTCCGACTGATCGGCTTGTCTTTTTTCAAGGTTTCAAAAGCTTGCAGCCCCATGTTGTCAATTTGGGCTTCCGGCATCATGATAAACTGGCTTCTGCCCGTTGGACTGGTAACGCAGGCACTCAGCAATAAAGCCGATAACAGAACAGACATTTGTTGTTTGAACATAATCGTGGCCGCTAGTGGTTATAAATGAGGCCATTTTAGCGTAACTTTATTAGCTTGGGATTAAAATTGTGCGGGTATGTAGTTTTTAAGCAGAATTAGCACTTACAAAAACACAATTGTCACGCGTATATTATAATTGCTTGCACGCCTATATTTTCAGCAATATCATAAACCCTGTTATTGCTTTTACTTAAGGGGGTACTATGCACGCGCTTAAACTTATTCAAATTGGTAATTCAATCGGATTGTGTTTGCCTGAAGAGGTGTTGGCACGGTTAAAGCTTGAAGAAGGCGATACCGTATTTTTAACAGATACGCCAAGAGCGATTACGCTTACGCCAGATGATCCGGGGAATAAAGATCAATTGGAAATTGGGCGGGCATTTATGCGTGAATATGCTAATACATTTAATGAATTGGCAAAATAGCCATGCTCTCATGGCATTGGATTGATAAACAAATTTTAGTTCTGTTACATGATGAAAGCTTAGTGTTACATGGTGGGGCATCAGGTATTAGGGATGAGGGATTGTTGGATTCGGCTATGAATCGTGCTGTGAATTTAGCATTGTATGGTGAGCCTGATTTCGCTGACTTGGCAGCGGCTTATGGTATTGCCTTGGCTAAAAATCATGCGTTTGTAGATGGTAATAAACGCGTTGCTTTTTTGGCAGTGGGTTTGTTTTTTGGGATAAATGGCTATAAACTGACCGCGACCCAGGAGAATGCTACGTCCAGTGTGATGGCGGTTGCCAGTGGTGAAATGTCAGAAGCAGAGTTTGCGGCTTGGATACGAGCAAATTCTCAGAGCTGATAAGCAGGCTCTGAGCGTAACTTTATTAGCTTGAGATTAAAATTGTTACTTGCCAGCCATTTTCAGTTTCAGTTTGAGATTGTTATTGCCGATGGCCAGTGGCTCGTCTGAAATGGCTGGTAAAAATTGACCCAATCAAAAATCCTTATCAGAAAAACCGAATGGAAAACCAAAAGGATTGTCGTGACCATCAAACGGTGACTTCTGAGGTATCTTGAAGCTTTTCAGCCATATTTTAACTTCGCGGACATCCTTGAATAATTCCAGTTCTTCTTTAATTTCCGCTATGTCATCTTTTACGTCCACAATTTTATCAGCCAACTGCAACATAAGCTGGGCGGGTGTTTGACGGCCAAAAAATAGCGAGTCAAAATCAAAGCTGAAAAATTCCTCAATTTTGTAAATTTCCTGTTCCAGTTCCGCCAATTGCTCTTTCAAGATTTTGTTAAAATGCTTTAGACGGCTGTCCGCCATTTGGCCAAGTTGTGTGGCATCAATTTGTTCAATTTCCAGTTGCAACTCCAGTAATTGCAACAAATCTTTTTTGCCGTAGGCGATATTGACGCGCTGCATCAATTCGGTTTTGCGTTCGCGCTCCTTTTCATCGGGTTCGCGGTCTGGATGCAATACGGCAACTAATTTACGGTAAACTTCTTGCACAGACTTGCTGGCCAAAGCCTCTTCCTCTTTTTGGCGGGCTTCTTTGGCCAGCTGTGCCTTGGTTTTTTTCGGTGCAATTTTGGCTTGGGCAGGTTCTTTTTCGTCCTCCTCTTCCAGGGCACGCATTTTTTCCTCTAACTGCGCCTTAAACTTTTCCGGTGAGCTGACATCAAAATCGTCGCCTATATCAATGTTAAACATATTCTTGGCAATGTTACGCATCATTTCGCCAACGGCTTCGTTGGTTTCTCCCTTGATGGTGTCAAAGTCCGCATCGTTGTATTTGTTGAACAAAGCCTTTACTTCATCGGTATCCACTTCACTAATCAAGTCCTCACTCTGCTCCGCAATCAGCAGTTTTATCTTGTTTTTCTCAGCGGGTTTAAAGGATGGATCATCGTACAACTTGTCCAGCTGTTGCATCCATTCTATTTGGTGCTTGTGCAATGTTTCCACTAACGGATTATATTCTTGCTCATTTTTTTGGTGATAGACCGGTATATTTTCTTTCCAGGCCAGCAAAGTTTTCTTTTGCTGTGCAATTTTTTTGCTCAGGCTGTTAAATTGCTTTTGGGCGGGTGTTAATGTTTTGGCTTGCGCTTTGGCATCAACAAGGACGATCTTACTTGTTTTGGTCATAGAATCGGGCAGACGTTGGTGGGCTATAATGCCCGTTAAATAAGGGTTGTTTTCAGCTGACAGAAAAACTCACCCCACAGCCACACGTCCCTGTCACATTGGGGTTATCAAACTGAAAGGCTTCATTCAAGCCTTCTTTGCGGTAATCAAGTTGAATACCGTTAATCAAGTCCAGGTCGGTCTGGCTGATGATAACTTTGACACCAAAATCTTCAAACACCACGTCGTTTTCGACCAGATCATCCGAGTAATCCAAAGTATAGGCATAGCCGGAGCAGCCGTATTTTTTGGTGCCCAGCTTAAGGCCGATGCCTTTGCCGCGTTTATCCAGTTGTTTTTTAATTTGGCGGGCGGCGTTTTCAGTTAATGAGACAGACATGGTGACCTCTTTGTCATTAGGCTGGATTGACCAGCGATTTTAATACGGTAATAAATTCTACTAGTTCGGCTTCGGTATTGTTTAGCCCTAAGCTAATGCGGATGGCACTTTTGGCCAGGTTCGGTTCGATACCCATAGCCAGCAACACAGGGCTAGGTGCATTGCCGCCACTGGCGCAAGCTGATCCACTGGAGACGGCAATGCCTTTTTGATCCAGCTTCATTAGTAACATTTCGCCATCCATGCCCTCAATGCCAAACTGTACGGTGTTGGGCAAACGCTGTGTGTGTTGGGCAAAAATGCTTAAACCTGGGATACTGAGTAGTGCGCTTTCCAGCAAGTCCCTCAATTGGCTTAGATGTTCGCTACGGGCAACAAGTTCCGTGTGGGCAAGTTCTGCCGCTTTGCCGAAACCGACAATCGCTGCGACATTTTCAGTGCCAGCACGGTAATTTTGTTCCTGGCCACCACCGAGCAGCATCGGTGTTATCGACGCGCTCTTAGCAAATACTAGCGCACCACAACCTTTAGGCCCGTAGATTTTATGGCTGGAAAGCGACATTAACTGTACCCCCAGTTGTTCAAAATCGACCGGTATTTTACCCAAAGCCTGCACGGCATCGCTATGCACGGTTACACCCGTAGCAGCGAATTGCTGCGCGTAACAGGCGACATCTTGGATTGCGCCGGTTTCGTTATTGGCCAGCATGAGCGAAACAAAGTCCGATTTTTCGGCTATTGCCTTATCGATAGCCGCTTGCGTAACCAGACCACTACTATCCACATCCATTATAGTGAGCGCATGGCCTTGGTGTTGCAAGTGTGCAGCAGGTTGACTAACAGACGGATGTTCGATAGCTGAGATAGCTAACTTGCCCAAAGGTGATACAGACTGCAAGGCTAAATTATTGGCTTCTGTGCCGCCACTGGTAAAAATAATTTGCTGAGGCTGCGCGTTGATTAAGTTAGCCACCTGGCTACGTGCCGTGTCCATCACACTGCGTACCAAACGCCCATGCCGGTACAGGCTGGATGGGTTGCCATAAAATGTACCTAAAAATGGCAACATGGCTTCCAGCACTTTAGGATGTATCGGCGTGGTGGCGTTATAGTCGAGATAGATCATGGCGGCGTTGTACCTGCCGTGGCCGGATTATCTGGCACGTAGCTATCCGTCAGCTCACAGCCTTCCAATTTACACATCGGTGTTTTCGTGCACTTGATGCCAGCGGCGTTGATAGCTAGTTGCATAGATTCCAGTTGCTCATCTAAAGTGTGGATATGATCCAGCATACGATTAATGGCAAAGGCCACAGGGTCGGGCATGTCAGCGGTTGCACCGTAAGCATCAAAGCCCATCTTAGCGGCCATTTTGGCACGTTCCGGTTTGACAGCGGCTTGCGTAGCGGGTTCTGCATACTCATGCTCGGTGTTATCGCCGTTTAACCAGCCGTATTGCGGTTTTTGAGTTTTGGTTTTGGAGTCGATAACATGGCCAGGAATACCCACCACGGTAGCACCAGGCGGTACCGGTTTTAAGATGACCGAATTTGAGCCTACCCGTGCCCCTGCGCCAATGTCAATCGGCCCCAAAATTTTAGCGCCCGCGCCCACCACCACACCATTGTGCAGGGTAGGGTGACGCTTACCTTTATTCCAGGTGGTGCCGCCCAAGGTGACACCGTGATACAAAGTGCAATCATCGCCGATAACAGCGGTTTCGCCAATCACCACGCCCATGCCGTGATCAATAAAAAACCGGCGGCCGATGTGTGCGCCAGGGTGGATTTCGATGCCGGTTAGCCAGCGGCCAATGTGGGAAATAAATCGCCCCAGCCACCTGAAACCCGCTTGCCAGCACAGATGGCTAACACGGTGGATGAGCACGGCATGGAAACCTGGGTAAGTAGTGACGACTTCCAGTACCGATTGCGCGGCAGGGTCACGGTCAAATACACAGGCGATGTCTTCTTGGATGCGCTTAAACATTTACGGTTTTCTCTTGTTGCCTTGAGACATTCTTAAGATGCCCCGGAGGATGTCCAGTTCTTTGGTGTCCAGTTGCACGCGGTTATAAATCCGGCGCAAGCGGCGCATAATGGAGCTTGAGCTATTGCCTTGCATAAAATCAATGTCATACAGGGTTTGTAGCAAATGTGTATAAAACGATTCCATCTGTTCGGCGGTGGCCAGCGGTATTTCACCGCGATCACCGATATCGATGGGTTGTTGCAGGCCAGCAGTAACAAATAATTCATAACACACAACCTGCACGGCAGCGGCAATATTCAATGAGCTGTATTCGCTATTGCACGGAATGCGTAATAGGTATTGACATAAGTCCAATTCGTGGTTTTTCAAGCCGGAGTTTTCGCGGCCAAACAAAATGGCGATTTTTTGCGCTGAATTTGGGCTGACGAATTTTTCAGCACATGTTCTGGGGGTGAGTTCTGGCCAGCTAATGGTACGGCAGCGTGCGCTGGCACCCATCACAATCTGGCAATCGCTGATGGCTTCTTGCACACTGCTACACACTACTGCGCCCGATAACACATCATCCGCACCAGAGGCTCTGGAGGTCGCATCGGCGCTGGGGAATATTTTAGGAGCCACTAACCACAGATTGCTCATCTGCATATTTTTCATGGCTCTAGCAACAGCACCAATGTTGCCAGGATGGCTGGTTTCGATCAGAACAATTTTAATATGCGATAGCAAAGCAGTAACCGAAGGCGAGAAAAGTCCTAAGTTTACCAAAAGATTTGGTATGCTATGTGGTTTTCTGCGCTCATTACCCATCTAAACCTATGCAACCAATGCTCAATATTGCCGTTCGTGCCGCCAGAAGTGCGGGCGATCTGCTACTCCGTTCTGCTGACAGCGTCGGTAACCTTCGTATCGACCAAAAAGGCAGGAATGATTATGCCAGCGAAGTCGATCGTATGGCGGAACGGGAAATTATCAACATTATTAGAGCCGCGTACCCTGATCACGCTATTTTGGCGGAAGAAAGTGGTCAGCATGAAGGCAATGATTTTGTGTGGGTGATCGACCCATTAGATGGCACGACCAATTTTTTACACGGCTTTCCGCAGTACGCAGTATCCATCGCTTTAAAATACAAAAATCGCTTGGAAGTGGCGGTGATTTATGATCCCGCGCGTGATGAGTTGTTTACTGCTAAACGTGGCGGTGGTGCCAGCTTAAATAATCGTCGTATTCGGGTGACCAATCAATCGACTTTAAAAGGTGCGTTGATTGGTACCGGCTTTCCTTTTAAATCTACCACGCACCTGGATGCCTATTTGGGCATGTTCCGTGCTGTTACCAGTGATGCAGCCGGTATACGCAGGGCAGGGGCGGCAGCGCTGGATTTGGCGTATGTCGCCTGCGGCCGTTTGGACGGTTTTTGGGAAATCGGTACGATGGAATGGGATGTGGCGGCTGGCATACTATTAATACAAGAAGCCGGCGGTGTAGTGACCGATTTCTCATTTGGTGAAAATTATTTGGCATCGGGTAATATTATTGTTGGCAATCCTAAAATGCACCATGTGCTGTATCGCTTAATTGAGCCGCATGTGACCGATAATTTGAAATAATCTTACAAATAATTTGAAAATATTTCATTTGGTGTAGTTGTTTTAAGCAGGGCTTAATTATCCGGCCTTATACTAGCCTCACTGCCATTATTTAAGTGAATGAGAAGTGGAAAGAGTCTTCAGCCGTCCTGTCATGGACGACTAGGGCTTGGTGGGCGGCTGAATCGTTTTTCCGCATTATCATTCACTTAACTTAATGGCAGTGTTTGTGAGTTAGGTTCTTTAAGGCAAGTGTAGTTTTTTGCCCCCGTCAATTTCCTTGAAATAAAGAGAAATTTACGGGGGCTTTTTTTTGTGTAGAGTTTAGTATTTTAGCAGTGTAAGTGATTGATTTATTTCATAGATAGGCACTATAAGTAAATTCAGTAAATTGCGGGCAATTTTTTGTGCTTTGCGCCTTTCTTTAGCTAAAGTTGCAAAATGCTTTACCATGAATTTAAATAGGACTAAAATAGTCCACATTAATCAGGAGTAGGCATGTTACGCATCAGCAAGTTAACGGACTATGCCATTGTTATGTTAAGTGCTATGGCAAAAGACAAGGCGGAAATACACGCGGCAATGGAGATTGCTGGTACAACCGGTATCGCGTTACCTACGGTCAGCAAAATTTTGAAGCTATTGCTTAATGGCGGCGTATTAGTCTCCACACGCGGTGCTAAAGGCGGTTATGTGTTGGCCAGAGAGCCGGATAGCATCACTGTTGCCGACGTGATTGCCGCGATGGAAGGACCGATTGCCTTAACAGAATGCAGTATTTCCCACGAAGGCTGCGAACAGTCCTCCGGTTGTGAAATACGCGGTAACTGGAGCGTCATTAACCAGACTATTCAGAAAGCCTTGGAGTCGGTGTCATTAGCCGATATGACCCGAACTGCTGCACTGCCTGAAGAATTTCATATCCCCGTTGCCAGTTTATACCGAGAGCTGGGTCGATAATCTTGCCCGCAAGCTTGATTATCCCCGCCACACTAGAGAGAATTTTGTATGTCAGCCAGTACGCAAGAAATTAATAATTTGATTAATCAGGGTTACAAACAGGGTTTTGTGACTGAACTGGAAACTGATACTTTTCCCGTGGGCTTAGATGAAGCGGTGATTCATAAGCTGTCCAAAGTTAAGAATGAGCCGGAGTTTATGCTGGAATATCGGTTAAAAGCGTTTCGACACTGGCAAACCATGACCCCGCCCAAGTGGCAGTTCCTCAAGATTGAGCCGATTGATTATCAGGCGATCAGCTATTATTCCGCCCCCAAACGCAAAGAAGATGGCCCGAAAAGTCTGGATGAAATCGACCCGCAAGTGTTGGAAGCGTACAAAAAACTCGGAATTCCTTTAGATGAACAGGAGCGTTTGGCGGGTGTGGCGGTGGATGCGGTGTTTGATAGCGTATCGGTAGCGACAACGTTTAAGGGCAAGCTGAAAGATGCCGGGGTTATTTTCTGCCCGATTTCAGAAGCCTTGCGCGACCATCCCGATTTAATTAAACAATATTTGGGTTCCGTTGTACCGCATACTGATAATTACTTTGCCGCCTTGAATGCGGCGGTGTTTACCGATGGTTCGTTTGTGTATATTCCCAAAGGGGTGCGTTGTCCGATGGAATTGTCGACGTACTTTAGAATTAATGCCGCCAATACCGGACAGTTTGAACGTACCTTGATTATTGCCGATGAAGGCAGCCATGTGTCATATCTTGAAGGTTGTACCGCGCCAATGCGTGATGAAAACCAGCTGCATGCGGCAGTGGTGGAATTGATCGCCTTGAAAGATGCCACGATTAAATATTCCACCGTGCAAAATTGGTATCCGGGCGACAAGAACGGTTTAGGCGGAATTTACAATTTTGTCACCAAACGTGCCGATTGCCGTGGCGATAATTCCAAGGTATCGTGGACGCAGGTGGAAACCGGTTCGGCGATTACCTGGAAATACCCTAGCTGTATTTTGACCGGCGATAATGCCATCGGTGAATTTTATTCGGTGGCGCTGACCAATAATTATCAGCAAGCCGATACCGGCACCAAGATGATTCACATCGGTAAAAATACCCGCAGCACCATCATATCAAAAGGGATTTCAGCGGGTAAGGCACAAAACACCTATCGTGGTTTGGTTAAGGTATTAAAAAGTGCGGAAAATGCCCGTAACTATACCCAGTGTGATTCCCTGTTGGTGGGCGATAAATGCGGGGCACATACGTTTCCGTATATTGAAGTCAAACAGCCATCGGCACAGGTTGAGCATGAGGCGACCACGTCTAAAATCAGTGAAGACCAGTTGTTCTTTTGTCAGCAAAGAGGGCTTTCCGCAGAAGATGCGGTGTCGATGATTGTGAATGGTTTCTGTAAGGAAGTGTTTAAGGAATTGCCGATGGAGTTTGCTGTGGAAGCACAGGCGTTGTTGGGGTTGAGTTTGGAAGGGTCGGTGGGGTGACAACTATGCACTATAAACAACTCACAGCAATTATTCATAAAGAAGACGATGCTTTTGTTTCATTTTGTCCAGAATTAGATATTGCCAGTCAAGGTTCGGATATTGAAGAAGCTAAAAGTAATTTAAAAGAGGCGGTGGAACTTTTCTTTGAATGCGCTTCAGAAGAAGAGGTAAAGCAGCGATATTTCGGCGAAACGTATATTTCCTCGATGGAGGTTGCTTTTGGGTAAACTGCGGGTTTTATCGGGTAAAGAAGTTTGCTTGATTTTAATGGCGCATGGTTTTGAGCAAGTACGGCAAAAAGGCAGTCATATTGTCATGCAAAAACAGGTTGATTCGATAACGATTACCGTTCCTGTTCCGCAGCATAAAGAAATTAAAGCAGGTACGCTGGCCTCAATCATTAGGCAAGCCCAGTTGTCTCGATCAGTTTTTGAGAATTAAGTGTATTTGAAGTATGGAAATGGCTAAATATGAAATGATTATTTACTGGAGCGAAGAAGATCACATGTATATCGCTGAAGTACCCGAATTAGCCGGTTGTATGGCAGATGGAAACAGCTATCAAGATGCAGTAAATAATGTTGAACAAGTTATTGATGAATGGATAGAAACGGCTAAGGAAGTTGGGCGGAGTATTCCAATATCTAAAGTTAAGTGGAAGATAAATAATGGCGGAAACAACAGAAAAACTTGGTGATTGGGCGAGTGGGTTGATTAGCAGCTTTATTCCCCCTGTTAATTATTTAACTACAGTGTTATTTGAACGAGTTTTACCTGCATTTGCCAATCTTGAAACAGAAGCTGATGAGTTGGTCAATGACAATTATACATGGGATGAAAGTGTTACTTGGTACGTAAGTACTTTTGCTGTTCGCCAAGTAGAAATCAATCTGCATGCTGTTGCATTACGTCATTTATTTGAGCAATATTTATCTGTTTTGATTGCAAGATGGCTCCGTGAAAGAAGGCATATAGCTGATTACAGTAAGGATAAAGCTATCCTCAAAAGTGAAGGTGGAATAGATTTTGAGAGCTTTCTTTCTTGGGGAAAACTCGAAGAACTTAGGTATGTTTGTAATGCGATAAAACATGCAGAAGGTTCGGGAGTCAAAAATCTCTATGAGATTCGACCTGATTTGTTCAAGCACCCGCAAATTGAGTCATCAATACATGAAACACTTGATAAAGCTTTTGGGAGATCACTAGTAGAAAATCCAATGGCAGGAGATGGTATTTATCTACAAGAAGAAGATATTAGAAATTATGCCTCTGCTATCGAGAGTTTTTGGAATGAATTCATAGAAAAATTAAAAAATTAACGAAAAGATCATTAGTATCGTAGGTTAGGCTGACGCAAGGAAGCCCAACGAATTAAGAGGAAATGTTAATGAATCCGCAACTTGTCAATGAAATAACCCAATTACCGCCAGAAGCCCAACAAGAAATAGCCGATTTTGCGGCATTCCTAACGGCTCGTTATAAAGCCGCGAATCAGCCATTACCACCTATAACAACGGGCGATAAAACGGTTGATCCGAATGAGTTGTTCGGCCTTTGGAAAGGCGAACCAAGAACTTTAGAAAATATTAGAAAAGCGGCTTGGCAGCGTTCTGAATCAGATAATTATCTTATGTGATACCACAGTTTTTAAGTATGCCAAATATTAATATTTAAACCGTTTAAGCGATTACAAAACAATTGGAACATTCATGCTCAGTATTAAAGATTTAACCGTCAACGTTGGCGATAAACAAATTCTTAAAGGTATTAACCTTGAGATTAAGGCTGGCGAAATCCACGCCATCATGGGACCTAATGGTTCCGGTAAAAGCACGTTGTCGCACGTCTTGTCTGGCAAAGCCGGTTATGAAGTGACCGGCGGTTCGGTGATGTATCAAGGCAAAGATTTACTGGATATGGCACCCGAAATTCGCGCCCGTGAAGGTGTATTTTTGGCCTTTCAATACCCGGTGGAAATTCCCGGTGTCAGCAATATTTATTTATTGAAAGCCGCGCTGAATGCTATCCGCAAGCATCACGGTTTGTCAGAAGTGGATGCGATGGATTTTCTAACTTTGGTTAAACACAAGGTTAAGTTGCTGGAGATGGATGAGAAATTCCTGTACCGCGCCGTTAACGAAGGTTTTTCCGGTGGCGAAAAAAAGCGCAACGAAATTCTACAAATGGCTATTTTAGAACCGAAGCTGTGCATCCTCGATGAAACTGATTCCGGCCTCGATATTGATGCCTTAAAAGTGGTTGCCGAAGGCGTTAACTCGCTGCGCTCTGAAAACCGTGGTTTCTTGATGATTACCCATTATCAACGCCTGCTTGATTACATCAAACCGGATTATGTGCATGTGCTAGCAAACGGCAAGATTGTGAAATCCGGTGGTGCTGAATTGGCCTTGGAGCTGGAAGAGAAAGGTTACGGTTGGCTGGAAGGTCAGGTGGCAGCTTAATGAATACAGCAATTACCAGCCGTTATGTGGCCGAATATGATGCGTTAGCGCCAACCTTGCCAGGACAATCTTTGCTGTGGTTACAGCAGTTAAGACGCAATGCATTAGCTAAATTTTCTGCGAATGGCTTCCCCTCTCCACGCGAAGAAGAGTGGCGCTATACCAATGTGTCGGCTATCGAAAAAAAATTATTTACGCCTTCGTTAAACCAATTATCTAATCAAGTTGATGCTAATTGGCTAAAAACACAGCAACTCGCAGATGCGTGGTCTGTGGTATTGATTAATGGTTATTTTTCTATTGAGTATTCTCAGTTAGAGGGTTTACCCGAAAGCATTGTTATCATGAGTATAGCGGATGCGTTGGTTAAGAAATCTCCACTTGTGGAAAGCTATGCAGGGCAAGCAGTCAATCATCAAGAACATGGTTTTGTGGCTTTTAATACGGCGTATTTTACCGATGGCGTATTGGTGCATGTACCCGCTAAGCAGGTTCTAACCAAGCCGATACAACTGTTGCATATCGTAACTCAAGCCGATGCGATGGCCACAACACGCACTGTCATTCTGGTTGATGAGCTGGCCGAAGCGCAAGTGATAGAGACGTTTGTAGGATTAGATAATTCTTATCTGACAGATGCAGTCACTGAAGTGTTTGTAGGTAAAGCGGCGTATTTAACACTGACTAAAATGCAGATTGAATCGGAAAAGGCCTACCATTTTGGCGGTACTTATGTGAGACAGGCGAAAGATGCACGCTTTACTCATCATAATTTTGCCTTTGGCGGCTTGTTGGCACGTTGTGATATTCACACCGATTTGGATCAAGCCTCTGAGTGTGAATTGAACGGTTTGTATCTGGGTGTAAAACGCCAGCATATCGATAACCATACCCGTATCAATCACCTAAAACCTCATGCGATTAGTCGAGAAATGTATAAAGGCGTGCTGGATGATCGGGCGAAAGGTGTGTTTCAGGGTCGGGTGATTGTGGCGGAAGATGCGCAAAAAACCGATTCGCAAATGAATAACCGCAACCTGTTATTGTCCGATGATGCTGAGGCCGACACCAAGCCGCAATTGGAAATTTATGCCGATGATGTCAAATGCGGGCACGGTGTGACGGTTGGCCAGTTGGATGAAAAGTCGATTTTCTATCTGCAATCACGTTGTGTGGATGAAGAAACCGCCCGCAATATGCTGACCTTCGCTTTTGCTAACGAGATGGTTGATAAGATCAAGATTAAAAGTCTGCACGACAAAGTGCTGGAGCAGGTGCTGGTACGGTTTCCGCAGGAAGGTGTGGAGAAAGATTGGCTATAGAATATCGGCGATTTGGATGCTGATATCTGGCAGTTGTGACAAGGTAATGCTGTCGCCGCTGTAGAGCGTGGTTTTTTCGGCATACACTTCGCCGTGTGGCTTGCGGTAAACTTCCAAACAACTATTGTTTAGGTTTAATAGCCAGTATTCGGGGACATTATGCAATGCGTACAAGCGCAGCTTGTGGGTTTGGTCAAATTTGAACGAGCTGTCTGCAACTTCGATTAATAACAGGACATCATTGGCAATCGGATGACGTGAAGAATAATCATCTTCATTGGGTTTTAATATCATGAAATCGGGTTCAGGTTCAGATAAGTCACCTAACTGGAGTGGATCTTGAACACAGGTAATTAGGTTCTCAGGTACTAGCCTTGTAAACAGTTTATTGATGCGTTTTAAGTGGCCTGCGTGATTAAAGCCTATCGGTGCCATTTCTAAAATTTCTCCATCAATAAGTTCAATGTGGCTATTGGGAGGGAAAATATTAGCTTCGCCCATTCTTTGCCATTCATCAAGGTTGGTTAGGTGTTTGGTAGGATTAACAGTGGCCATAAGTGCAAGTAAATCTAAATTGAATTACCCGTAAATATAATGCGTTGCTCACCAATAAGCAACCCATCAAAAACAGAATACACAAACTATGACAACATTTCCTGTAGCAAAAATTCGTGTCGATTTTCCTATATTGGCGGAAAAAATCCGTGGTAAAGATCTGGTGTATCTTGACAATGCCGCCAGTTGCCAAAAACCCAATGCGGTTATCGATGCCATCAGCAACGTGTACCGGCACGAGTATGCCAATATCCATCGTGGTGTGCATACCTTGAGTGTGCGGGCTACCGACAAGTTTGAGGCGGCACGGGAAAAGGTGCAGCGCTTCATTAACGCGGCCAGCAGCAAAGAAATTATTTTTGTGCGCGGTGCGACCGAAGCCGTCAACCTGATTGCCCAAACTTATGGCAGAGCCAATATTAAAGCCGGAGATGAGATTGTCATTACCGCAATGGAACACCATTCCAATATTGTGCCCTGGCAAATGTTGTGCGAGCAGACCGGCGCGGTATTGAAAGTTGCGCCGATGAACACACAAGGCGAGTTAATCTATGATGCCTTCGAAGCGCTGTTGAATGACAAAACCAAGCTGGTGGCTGTCGTTCACATGTCCAATGCCCTGGGCACGATTAATCCGGTTAAAAAGATGATTGATGCCGCCCACGCCAAAGGCATTCCGGTGATGCTGGATGGCGCACAGGCGATTCCGCACATGGCTGTGGATGTGCAGGCATTGGATTGCGATTTTTATGTGTTCTCCGGCCATAAGTTGTACGGGCCGTCTGGCATCGGTGTCCTATACGGCAAGCAGGCGCTGCTGGAGGCTATGCCGCCGTATCAGGGTGGTGGTGATATGATTAAAACCGTCACCTTTGAAAAAAGCCAGTATGCCGGATTGCCGCATAAGTTTGAAGCCGGTACGCCCAGTATTGCCGATGTGATCGGCTTGGGTGCGGCTATCGATTATTTGCATGATATTGGAATGGAGGCGATTGCTGCCTATGAAGCCGAGTTGCTGGATTACGCGACTGAAAAGGCCAGTCAGATTAAAGGTTTGAGAATTATTGGTGAAGCGGCAGAAAAAGGTGCAATCCTGTCTTTTGTGCTGGACAGGATTCATCCGCATGATATAGGTACAATGCTGGACAGTTTGGGGATTGCTATCAGGGCAGGGCATCATTGTGCCATGCCGGTAATGGATTTTTATGGCGTACCGGCTACGGCCAGGGCTTCATTTGCCATGTATAATACTAAAGAAGAGATTGATGTGTTGATGGCGGGTATTACCAATTTGATTGAGGTATTTGGCTGATGATTTACACGATTAAAGCTTATATACACAACGGGGAAGAATCTGGGTATGTCGCGGAATGTGTTGAACTGCCTATTGTGACGCAAGGACAGACTTTAGACGAAGTGACGTTCAACTTACGAGAAGCAATCAGCCTGCATTTGGAAGGTGAAGATTTAGCGGCTTTGGGTTTCGCACCGAATCCGCCTATTGTCGTAAATTACGAAATGGCTGCCGTGTGCCAAAGTTAAGGCGTTTATCTGCTAAGGAAGTTTTAGCGATTTTTGCTGGATTCGGTTTCGCTATTGTTTCTCAGCGGGGTAGTCATATAAAGTTAATGCGTATGGTGCATGACCAAAAGCAAATATTGACCGTACCTAATCATGCAGAATTGGATAGCGGCACTTGCAAAGCGATTATGCGCCAAGCCAGTCGCTATATCAGTTCACATGAACTGTATTCCCATTTCTATTCTGAATAAAAATAGACAGAGAATAACCTTGTTTGAAGGTCTACGCGACCTCTATCAAGAAGTCTTTTTATTTTTGTATTAGCGTCTAGTATATCGACATTAACAGGATTATTCATGCCAACTGCCATAGCCAAAGTCAAAACTCTGTTAGATCGTCTACCGGAAAACAGCCATTTGGAAGATATTCAATATCATTTGTATGTGATGGAAAAAATTCAGCGTGGTTTGCAACGGGCAAAAGAGGAAGGCACAGTTTCGCAACCTGATGTTGAGCAAAAGTTTGGTAATTTTTTGATAAAGGTATTTGTCTGATGTATCACACAGAAATAGATTTACCCGATGAATTATTCAGTAAGATAGATGCAAATTTAAAAGCGACAGGTGCAACGTTTAAGCAGTTTGTACAGCAAGCTTTGGGGCATGAGCTGCAAAGAAAGCAGGGCAGCGATCTGAAGGCTTTTTTTTCAGAGTTGCAACCTTTGGAAAGTTTCACCTCTATTGATGCGCTGGCGTATGTTGATGAGTTACGTTCAAAAAGTCGTATTATTGACCAATGAATAAATCGGTTATCTTAGATACGGATATTGTCATTGAATTATTGCGGAAACAAAATGAAACCGTTCAAATATTATTGAGATTACAGGATAAAGGTTGTGAGTTTTATCTTTGCCCGATTGTTGTTGCTGAGGTTTACGCAGGGGCATTTATTCGAGAATATACTTTGATAGAGCGATTTTTTTCGCATTGCAGACAACTGACAATCAACGAAGAAACAGGAAAAATCGCAGGGCTTTTATGCCAATCAATATCGCAAGGCTTTTTATAAAATTTCTCTGGAAGATTACTTGATTGCCGCTTGCGCCAAACAATATCAATTGTGTTTATGGACTCGTAACAAAAAGCATTATCCTATGCAGGATATTCAATTATTTGAGGACAACAATGTTTGAAGACCTACGCGACCTCTACCAAGAAGTCATTTTCGACCACAATCGTAACCCGCGCAATTTTCGCGTTATGGACAATGCCGACCGTAAAGTGGATGGCTTTAATCCCTTATGCGGCGACCGCCTAACGCTGTTTCTAAAAATGGACGGTGATAAGATTGTCGATGCCTGTTTCCAAGGTTCTGGCTGCGCCATATCAACGGCATCGGTGTCCTTGATGACAGAAATCATCAAAGACAAAACCGAAGCTGAAGCCGATGCCTTGTTTAAGCTGTTTCATGAAATGACTACCGGAAAAGAGGAACATATCAACCTGGAAGCTGTTGGCAAATTGGCGGTTTTGGCTGGTGTGCGTGAATATCCGGCGCGGGTGAAATGTGCGACCTTGGCTTGGCATACGTTGGATGCGGCGTTAAAAAATGAAACGCAAGCCATCTCCACTGAATAAATGCTTATAGAGTCACCTTATGTAGGAAAGTTGGCAGTTCTGTACGAAGGCAATGGTGATCTGACTGTTTTTCAGCAATTGGCAGACCGTCTTGCTGTGCCACTGAAACAAGTTGATGATCCCGTCAAACAGGAAGCTTTTTTTCTAAGCTGGCGCGACGGCTGCCTAAAACTGCTCGATAAAGAACTGCTGAAAAAAGGGGGGTTAACGGTTGAAATTGAACCGCGTCCCGGTGAACAACGTTCCTGGCCTGCACCTAAAGACGGTGCGTTGGCACAAGCTTTGGGACGAAAAACCAAAACCATTGTTGATGCCACTACCGGCTGGGGACAGGATAGTCTGCATATTTTCCGTATGGGTTATGATGTAACGTGTATGGAACGTTCGCCAATAATGACCGAGTTATTGGCTGATGGCTTTACTCGTTTGGCGCAACTGGACTGGATGCAGCGTCTACAATTAATCCCCCCACAATTACTTACTGGCAATGCTATCGATTTATTGGCAAGCCTGGACAATGCGCCAGATTGCATCTATCTTGACCCTATGTTCCCCCCTAAACGTAAGAAATCCGCCTTGGCCAAAAAGTCCATGACGGTATTACGTGATCTCTTGGGTGATGACCAGGATAAAGACCAATTATTTGCTGCCGCGTTACAGGCAACAGGCAGGCGAGTGGTGGTGAAAAGTCCTGATGATGCCGAATCGTTAGGTGGTAAACCAAACGAAAGTTATCATGGTAAATTATTACGTTACGATGTGTATTTTAAAGGGTGATGGATGTCTGATTGGGTAGATGTTGTGGCTGAAAATGCCTTGGCTAATGGCGAACATGCTGTTGTGGATGTTGATGGCACAGAAGTAGCCATCTTTAAAATAGACGGCCAGTTTTACGCCATAGAAGATGTCTGTAGCCACGACAGAGCAGAAATTGCCAGTGGCGAGCTGGAAGGTGATGAGATCGTTTGCCCACGGCACGGCGCACGCTTTTGCGTGAAAACCGGCAAGGTGTTGTGTGCTCCCGCTTATGAAGATATTGCTTGTTTTCCAGTGCGTATTGACAAGGGTACGGTTCAGGTTAGGGATGATCGCTGGGATTAAATGCAGCTGAAAATGAAAGATAACAGAGCAGGGCTATGAAATTACACGATGACAAGCTTCGCGCCTTAGGCTTGGCGGTAATCCAGGTGGAAGCACAAGCTATTGCTGCGTTGGCAGAGCGTATCAATGCTGAATTCGTCACTGCCTGTAAGTTGATGTTTGCTTGCTCAGGACGGGTGGTGGTGACCGGGATGGGCAAATCTGGCCATATTGCCGGAAAAATTGCCGCTACCTTGGCCAGTACCGGAACACCGGCTTTTTTTGTCCATCCAGGTGAAGCCAGCCACGGCGATTTGGGCATGATTACCCAGCAGGATGTGGTGTTGGCGCTGTCCAATTCTGGTGAAACAGAAGAGATTGTTAAAATCCTGCCCATTATCAAACGACTGGGCGTAGCCTTGATTGCCATGACGGGTAATCCGGCATCCACACTCGCGCAAGAAGCTACCGTGCATATCAACGTCAGCGTCGCCCAGGAGGCTTGTCCACTGGGGCTTGCGCCTACCTCAAGCACTACCGCTGCTTTGGTTATGGGCGATGCCTTGGCGGTGTCCTTGCTGGAAGCACGCGGTTTTACCCGCGATGATTTTGCACTGTCGCACCCTGGCGGCAGTTTGGGTAAGCGACTATTGCTGCGGGTTAGTGATATTATGCACGTAGGTGATAGCATCCCAATTGTGCCTGTATCGGCATTGATCGCTACGGTGTTGCTGGAAATGACCGAGAAAAAACTAGGCATGACGGCAATTGTTGATGCTGAGCGTCGGATGCTGGGTATTTTTACCGATGGTGATTTGCGGCGTATGTTGGCAAAAACGTTAGATATTCATCAAACAACTATTGCACAAGTAATGACCACTGACTGTACGGTCATTGGTGCCGATATCTTGGCGGCGGAAGCCATGCAAATTATGGAACGTAAAAAAATTAATGCGTTAATCGTTGTGGATGAAGAGCGACGCGCGGTAGGGGCATTAAACATGCACGATTTAATTCGAGCGGGTATTATCTGATGACGACAATGGATTCTTCGATAAATGTGTCAGACGCGGTGCTTGAAAAAGCCAAGCAGCTAAAATTACTGATTTTAGATGTTGACGGTGTATTAACCGATGGCCGTTTATTTTTTGATGATCAAGGTAAAGAATATAAGTGCTTTCATGCGCGGGATGGCCACGGTATTAAGCTGTTAAGGCAAACCGGCGTAGAAGTGGCGGTTATTTCAGGGCGTAAATCTAATTCTGTTGCTTTACGTATGCAAAGTTTGGGTATTGAACATGTCTACCAAGGCTTTGAAAATAAAATTGCCGCATTAGATGAAATTATTTTAAAAACAGGCATAATGCCGGAGCAAATGGCGCACGTAGGTGATGATTTGTTGGATTTGCCTATTATGATTCGGGTGGGTTTGGCTATTGCGGTGAGTGATGCCAACTTTGTCGTTAAACAATGGGCGGATTGGTGTACTGGCTTACCGGGTGGGCTGGGTGCAGTACGCGAAGTATGTGATTTTATTATGCAAGCACAGGACAGTTTTGATAAGGTGTTGAGTCAGTATTTAAAATGAGTTATTTACAAGGTAAATACAGCTATCTGTTGGTTGCGGTTATTGCGCTGCTGAGTTGGTGGTTAGTGAAGCTGACGGTAGTTGAAATGCTTGCAGGTCGTGAAGACGTTGCCCACAGTGCTGATTATTTCAGCAGTGGTTATACCAAATGGGAAATGTCTAAAACCGGCGCGTTAAAAACGCTGCTGCGAGCAGATAAAATGCTGCATTACAAAGATGACGGCACTGTGCATTTAGATAAACCAGTCATGTCTTTTTATAACGCTAAAACACCACCTTGGGTGATTAGGTCAGCAACAGGGATCGTTTCGGCGGACGGTAAAACAATTTTTTTAAATGGCAACGCCATTATTGACAGAGCGAAGGCGGAAGGTGTTCGTCCTGTGACTATTAATACCAGTAATTTAAAAGTAAATCCGGAAACCAGCTATGCAGAAACTGCTGATGGCGCGGAGTTAATCAGTTTGCCGCAACGCACCACAGGCATTGGTATGAAGCTGGTTTATGTTGAACCGATACGGGTGGAATTGCTCGCCAAAGTGCGAGGACATTATGAGACAAAAAAATAATAAATTAGCTGTTTTTTGTAATATTGCCTTATGCGTTGCACTGAGTATAACGGATGCTAAGGCTTTAGAAACTGATTCCGAACAACCGATAACTATTGATTCCAATACGGCAACTTACGATGATAAAACCGCAACCAGTATTTACACTGGTAATGTGGTATCTATACAGGGCAGTATTCATGTTACTTCAGATCAACTGGTGGTTTATTTTAAAGACGGTGATGCTGAAAAGCTGGTTTTTACCGGTAAAAAAGCAAAATTCAGCCAAACACCCAGTGTGGGAGCAAAAGATATTACTGGCGAAGCGTTAACCGGTGAATATTATCCGAAAAAAAATCTGCTGGTATTAATTGACGAAGCCACGGTTTGGCAGGGAGCAGGTTCTTATGCCAGTCAAATTATTAAATATGACAGCAAAAATTCTGTCGTTAAAGCCGGAGAAAAAACCTCCGATTCCAAGGTACATGTCGTATTGCAACCTAAAAATAAAGCGCCAGCAAAACCGACACCTTAAATTATGACGCGACTTGCAGCAACTGATCTGATTAAAACCTACAATAAACGCAATGTGGTTGATGGCGTGTCTTTACATGTTGATACCGGTGAGGTGGTGGGATTATTAGGGCCTAATGGTGCAGGTAAAACCACCGGTTTTTATATGTTGGTTGGGCTGGTTAAAGCCGATGCCGGTGAAATTCTATTAAATGAGACTATAATTACGCATTACCCGATGCACGTTAGAGCAATTAAAGGTATTGGTTATTTGCCGCAAGAGCCTTCGGTGTTTCGTAAATTAACAGTAGCCGATAATTTACGGGCGGTTATGCAAATTCAATCGACTGCCAGTGAAGGACAAATTGAGTTAGCGATTGAGGAATTATTAGAAGAGTTTCATATTCCGCATTTACGCAATCAATTAGCCTTGAGTTTGTCGGGCGGAGAGCGACGACGGGTTGAGATAGCACGCGCCTTGGCTACTCATCCGCAGTTTATATTACTGGATGAGCCTTTTGCCGGCGTTGATCCTATTTCTGTAGAAGATATTAAAAAAATTATACAGCATTTAAAAGAGCGTGGTATTGGTGTCTTAATTACTGAACATAACGTCAGGGAAACTTTAGCTATTTGTGACCGAGCGTATATAATCAATAATGGTCGGGTGATTGCCGAAGGCGGCGCGAATGCTATTGTTGCTAACGAAGAAGTACGTAAGGTGTATCTGGGTAATAATTTTAGTCTTTAAGTTCAAAACCGTAACATATTGATGACACAATGAAACAGTCTATACAAATCCGTTTAAGTCAGCAGTTGACCATGACGCCGCAACTACAGCAGGCGATTAAGTTGTTGCAGATGTCAACCTTGGATTTGCAACAGGAAATTCAACAGGCGTTAGATTCTAATATGATGTTGGAAATAGACGATGATGATAATACTTTCCAATTAGGGATGGGAGATGCGCTAAAAACTGACAGCATTGATACTGTGTTATCCGATGATAATTTACAGATCAGTATGCCCGATGAGTTACCGATAGATTCTTCATGGGAGGATACCTATGAGCAGACTTTTGAAGGCGGTACACATACAGCAGAACTTACTGAGTTTGAATCACAGCGTAGCCAAGCTGCAACGTTGCAAGAGCATTTGTTGTGGCAGTTGGAATTAACCCGATTTTCAGAATCCGATCATGCCATTGCGATGGCAATTATTGATTCCATTAATGAAGATGGTTATTTAATGGCCAGTACTGAGGACATTTGCCAAGGTTTGCAAAGTCAGATGGACGACCTTGAGTTGGATGAAGTCAATGCGGTGCTGCACAGAATTCAGCAATTTGATCCTACCGGTGTGGCGGCAGTTAATTTGAGTGATTGCTTGCGTTTACAGTTATTACAATTGCCTGATACGACAGCGTATAAAACCGAAGCGTTGTTAGTGGTATCTAAGTATTTAAATTTACTGGCCAGTCACGATCAAGTTAAATTGATGCATGTAACTCAATTGGGTGAACGTCAGTTAAATTTGGTTGTCGCACTGATTAGAACGCTAGATCCAAAACCAGGTGCTAAAATACAGGAATCTGATTCCGAATATGTAATTCCCGATGTGTATGTCACTAAGCACAGTGGTGTATGGCAAGTAAGCCTAAATCCAGAGATTGCACCTAAGTTACGTATTAATCCGTTTTATTCTACTTTAATTAAACGTGCGGATAGCGGCAAAGATAATACCAGTATGAAGGATCATTTACAGGAAGCACGTTGGTTTATTAAAAGTTTACACAGCCGTAATGATACCTTATTGCGCGTCGCACGCAGTATTGTGTCCAAGCAAGAGGCTTTTCTTGAAAATGGTTCTATTGCTATGAAACCAATGATATTGAAAGCGATTGCCGAGGAATTGTCTTTACATGAATCAACAATTTCCAGAGTAACAACACAAAAATTCATGCATACTCCAAATGGTATAGTAGAATTTAAATACTTCTTTTCCAGTCATGTTTCGACTGAAGAAGGAGGTGAGTGTTCATCTACGGCTATCAGGGCTTTTATTAAAGAATTGGTCAGTAGTGAAAATCCAATAAAACCGCTAAGCGATAGCAAGATGTCTGATCTATTAAAAGACAGAGGTATTAATGTGGCGAGAAGGACGATCGCAAAATACCGCGAAGCTATGTTTATCGCACCATCAAACGAGAGAAAGCGTATTTTATAGTTATAAAAACCTACTCTATTCATTCATTAACATCAGGAGTTTATTCCATGCAAGTTAGCATTACAGGTCATCATTTAGAAGTAACCGAGTCTTTAAAAACGTATGTCGATGCCAAATTTGAAAAATTGGCACGGCATTTTGATAATGTTACCGATGTGCATGTTATCTTGAGTGTCGAAAAGTTAGTGCAAAAAGCAGAAGCAACGCTACAACTCAGTGGTGCTAAATTATTTGCTGAAGATCATCAGGAAGATATGTACGCCGCTATTGATGAAATGGTTGATAAATTGGATCGTCAGATTACCAAGCATAAAGAAAAAACGGGCAGTCATCGATAGTATTTTTAAGTAGCGTAAGGCTCAAGGGATGTGTACTTGGGCCTTTTTAAACACAGATTATGAAACTCTTAATTGTTAGTGGTCTTTCGGGGTCAGGTAAAAGTATTGTCTTAGATACTTTAGAGGATTGTGGTTACTATTGTATTGATAATTTGCCGGTATTATTACTGGAAGATTTTATTAATGACGTGATGTTGGTTGATAGCAAAACTTACGCAAAAACCGCGATTGGCATTGATGCTAGAAATCAGAGTGCTAGTTTAGTAAATTTTTCTGATAGTTTGGACTTGATACGTAGCAAAGGTATACACTGCGAAATTGTTTTTATGCAGGCGGATGAGTACGCGCTGTTAAAGCGCTACAGTGAAACGCGGCGCAAGCACCCGCTCACTGATACCAAGATACCGCTTACCGAAGCGATAAAAATTGAGAAAGAGATGCTGAGCCCAGTGTCCAGACATGCCAGCGTGGTGATTGATACTAGTCGTACGAACTATCATCAATTACGTGAGTTGATACGAGAGCAAGTGGGTGAACGTAATATTCAGCATATTTCTTTGCAGTTCCAGTCATTTGGTTTTAAGAACGGTGTGCCGTTAGATGCGGATTTTATCTTTGATGCCCGTAGCTTACCTAATCCGTATTGGATTCCGGAATTGCGGGCATTTTCTGGTAAGGATCAGCCAGTGATTGATTTTCTTAAAAATCAAGTTTTGGTTGCAGAGTTGTTTTATGACATTAACTCTTTTCTTGCACGCTGGATACCGCGATTTGAGGCGGAGGGACGCAGTTATTTAACTGTGGCAATTGGCTGTACAGGCGGTCAGCACCGCTCGGTGTATTTGGTTGAGAGTTTAGTTGAGTGTTTTAATAGCAGTTCGTTGAATGTTATTGTGCGACACCGTGATATGCATTAGCGACTGCGGCTATCAACTTAAAATGGAACAAAAAATCTGCATTTTGTACCCGCTTAAGTTGGCAGTTAGTTTTAGAAGCCTTGGCTTTTTGGGCGGCCAACATAAGGCGGAACGCCCATTGCCCTGAGCTTGTCGAAGCACTTATGGCTCATGGTTCGACAAGCTCAGGGCGCTTTTAAAATTGTCCCGTTTTAGGTAGTCTAAATACGTCGCTGGAAATGATTATTTACCCAAGATTGATTTAGTTTTCTTTTTGTCATTATCATCAGGTAACATGATATTGAGTTCTAATGTTTCTTGGTGTTCATCCTGCTCAAAGTTAATAAAAATGGCATCTTGGGTGACATTGGTATATTTCCGAACAACATTCAGCAGTTCGTCTTGCAGCTCTGGCAAATAGGAAGGTTGGTTTTTGGATGTGCGCTCGTGAGCGACCAAAATTTGTAGCCTCTCCTTGGCTAGAGATGCTGAACTGGTCTTAGACGTTTTAAAATAATCCAGCAAACTCATTATTTACCCCCAAAAAGTTTTCCAAAGAATCCTCTTTTAGTTTCAATGAAGCGATGTGGCTTTTCTTCACCCAGGTAACGAGCAACTATATCTGCGTAGGCTTGTCCTGCATCACTTTTTTCGTCAAGAATAATGGGTATGCCGGCGTTTGACGCATTTAAAACTGATTTTGATTCGGGCACTACGCCCAATAGATGTAGCGACAAAATTTCTTGTACATCTTCCACGCTGAGCATTTCGCCAAGCTTTACTCTTTCGGGTGAATAACGCGATAATACTAAATATTCTTTGATGGGTTCTTGATTTTTTTCAGCTCTGCGTGATTTACTCGACATTAAGCCTAACATGCGGTCTGAATCGCGCACTGAAGAGACTTCTGGATTAGTGACTACAAAGGCATCATCGGCAAAATACATGGCCAAATGTGCGCCTTTTTCAATTCCCGCCGGAGAATCACACACGATGTATTTGAATGTTTTAGATAATTCATTCAAAACCTTTTCAACACCTTCTTTACTCAGTGCATCTTTGTCGCGTGTTTGTGAGGCCGGTAAAATATAAAGTTGGCCGCAGTTTTTATCTTTAATTAATGCTTGGTGTAGCGTGGCTTCGCCATTAACAACATTGATAAAGTCATAGACAACACGGCGCTCACAGCCCATGATTAAATCTAAATTACGTAAGCCTACGTCAAAATCTATAACAGCGGTTTTATGGCCTTTTTTTGCTAAGCCCATGGCTATTGCCGCACTGGTCGTCGTTTTGCCTACGCCACCTTTGCCTGATGTTACCACTATAATTCTAGCCAACTGATGTTCCCCCAATAATACAGAATGAGTTTAAAGTTCCTTAATGACTAAAGTATAGTCTTTTAAGTAAATATGTACGGGTTTGTTGTAAATATTTTTTGTTAAATCTTCGCTAATCTTGTAATTTCCGGCAATTGAAATTAACTCGGCTTGTAAATGTGTACAAAAAATACGGGCATCGGTATTGCCTTGTACACCAGCTAGTGCGCGTCCACGTAATGCGCCATAAATATGAATATTGCCTTCAGCAAGAATTTCTGCACCTGCACTGACTTGTGCCAGAATAATCAAGTCACCTTGTGCATAAATACGTTGACCAGAACGGATAGGTTGCGTAATGATCATTGCTTTGCTAGATGCCGCCTCTTTGGAAGGGTTAACATCCTCGGTTATCTGTGTTGCTGGTATTGTTTTTTGCGTCTCTACTGGGTTGGTGCGATTACTGCTATTAGAATAAACGGGAATACGTAACGCTAACGCATTTTTATTTTGCTGCAAAGAGCCGCCACGTATACCAATGGGTAACAAGCCAAGCTTGCGTGTTATTTCGGTAATTAAGGCAATATCAATGTCAAGATGTTGCTTGGTAAGTTCCTTTAAGTCAATGATTACCGGAGAATTTTTAAAAAACTCAGGGGCTAGTTTTATTTTTTCCTGGAGTTGTTGTTCTATGGCCTTTAATTCATTACCCGATAAAATCAAAGCTGGCACAGAAAAAGAACTACTTTTAAATTCTAAAACAGGGGGGTTGTAAGCTGTTGTTTGATTGTCTGTCGACATCCGCTTAATGTTCTCAGTTTGTTAATGGTAGGATTCTAGCATTGCTCATTAAAAAAAGCATTGTTAGCGATGCTAAATTTTGTTTTTGCTACTGACTAGAGTGATGTTTTTAAAATAAAAATTGAAATCATAAATAAAAATAACAGTTTTTTCTAGTTTTTAAATTAAAGACGTTGGGTTTTTGGTAAGTTTAGTAAAAATTGAGGGTAGGGCAAGTTTATATTGCTTACAGGCTGTTATGTTTGTTTTTTTGTGGTTGCGCTGTTACATAGTGCGTGGGAAACTGTGGATGTGTCTTGCAATTGCTGTTGTTTTACTTTAATTTAGCGACATATCCGTAAAGGCTAGGGGTGCTTCATAATGTGTTGTGAGGCTGAGAGAAACCCTTTGAACCTGACTCCGGTTAATACCGGCGTAGGAAAGCCACAACTTCCCTGCGCCTTATTGTTTTATTGTTGGAGATAAGCATGAGCGCTATCATTAAAGAAGTAAAGTCTATTGAGTCAAATACTGTAAAAATTGACTCTTATCCCGCATCAGAAAAAATTTATGTGCAAGGCAGTCGTCCTGATATTCAGGTGCCCATGCGTAAAATTACCTTGTCGGATACGCCTGTGCATTTTGGCACGGAAAAAAACCCACCGCTGTATGTTTATGACACCTCCGGTGTGTATACCGATCCTAATGTCGCCATTGATTTAAAAAAAGGCTTGGGTTCGGTGCGTGCGGCGTGGATTTTAGAGCGTAACGATACTGAGCTTTTAACAGGGCCTAGCTCTGATTTTGGCCGTCAGCGTTTGGATGATACCGCGACAGCGCATTTACGTTTTGAGCATATCCGTGCGCCACGACGCGCCAAATCTGGCCATAACGTATCGCAAATGCACTACGCGCGTAAAGGCATTATTACCCCAGAAATGGAATATATTGCTATTCGTGAAAATCAAAACATGGAATTGATGCGTGATTTATGGAAGGGTCAACATCCAGGGCAATCATTTGGTGCGGCTATTCCCGATGCTATCACCGCTGAATTTGTGCGTGATGAAGTGGCCAGAGGCCGCGCTATTATCCCTGCCAATATCAACCACCCTGAATTGGAGCCGATGATCATTGGTCGTAATTTCTTGGTGAAAATCAACGGTAATTTGGGCAACTCTGCGGTAACGTCATCTATTGATGAAGAAGTGGAAAAAATGCTCTGGGGTATCCGCTGGGGCGGCGATACCATCATGGATTTATCGACGGGTAAAAACATCCATGAAACCCGTGAATGGATTTTACGTAATTCCCCTGTACCCATAGGCACTGTACCCATTTATCAGGCGCTGGAAAAAGTGAACGGCAAGGCGGAAGAACTGACCTGGGAAATGTACCGCGATACTTTGATTGAACAAGCTGAGCAGGGCGTGGATTATTTTACTATTCATGCCGGTGTACGCTTGCATCATGTGCCGTTAACCGCAAAACGGATGACTGGTATTGTGTCACGCGGCGGTTCTATTATGGCTAAATGGTGTTTGGCGCACCATACCGAAAGCTTCTTGTACACGCATTTTGAAGAAATTTGCGAAATTATGAAGGCTTATGACGTATCGTTCTCATTAGGTGATGGCTTACGTCCGGGTTCTATTTATGATGCTAACGATGCGGCGCAATTTGGTGAACTGGAAACCTTGGGTGAGCTGACCAAAATTGCCTGGAAGCACGACGTACAAACTATGATAGAAGGCCCTGGTCATGTGCCGTTGCACATGATTAAAGTTAATATGGAAAAGCAGTTGGAAGTATGTGGCGAAGCGCCGTTTTACACATTAGGGCCGTTGACCACCGATATTGCACCAGGTTACGATCACATTACCTCGGCGATTGGTGCGGCTAATATCGGTTGGTACGGCTGCGCTATGCTGTGTTATGTCACCCAAAAAGAGCATTTGGGTTTGCCTAATAAGCAAGATGTTCGTGAAGGCATTGTGACTTATAAAATTGCGGCGCATGCGGCGGATTTAGCCAAAGGCCATCCTGGCGCACAGGCACGCGATAACGCGATGTCGAAGGCACGCTTTGAGTTCCGTTGGGAAGATCAGTTTAATATCGGCCTGGACCCTGAAAAAGCCCGTGAATTTCACGATGAAACGCTGCCGAAAGATTCAGCCAAAGTGGCGCATTTTTGTTCGATGTGTGGCCCGCATTTTTGTTCGATGAAAATTAGCCAGGATGTACGGGATTATGCCACTGCAAAAGGCATCGCTGATGAAAATGAAGCGTTAAAGTTGGGTATGGATGAAAAGTCCAAGCAGTTTTTGGAAGAAGGGGCGGATATTTATCATAAAGTCTGATAACAAGTAATATTTGTAGGCACTGAGCGCACTGGATTTTAGCGGCGTTAATAAAAAAGCCTCTGTTCCTAAGTTTTCAGGAGCAGAGGCTTGAGTTATTGTGTAGTGCGGCTAAAATTTGCCCGTACTGGCATTTTATGGGCTTGAGTATGCCAGGGGGTTACACATCTAAAATTTTTGTAATTTATACACGTTGTAGCCCATTCTGGTTTTGCTGACGAGAATGAAAAGTCACATTAACTTCCACATCGGCATCCAATTTACCAATAATAGAAATCATCCGGTCGAGTGTAAACCGGCTAAGCTTGGCGTTGCGGATACGTGAAAACTCCGCGTGTGAAATCCCCGTCAATTTTTCGGCATTACGTGTCGATAGCTTGCGATCATCAAGAAGTTGGATGATTTTTGCCGCAATAATAGCGCGAGCTTGTTCTAACACTGCATTGGGTCGGCCAAAATCACGGTAGATATTACCGCTGCCGCGTACCAGCTCCAATTCGTTATCGTTCATTTTAAAGCCTCTTTTAATCGTTTGATTCGTGCATAAATTAGATCGACATCCATTTGTGGTGTTTTGATCCCAGATTTCGATTTTTTTTGGAAGGCGTGGATTACCCAAATATCCGCGCCGATTTTAACCGCGTAAAGAGTACGAAAGGCATTACCGTCGTGGCGTAATGCTATCTCGAATACACCACCATCAATACCCAAGAAAGGTTTTGCCTTGTCGGATTTGCCGCCTTCGGCAGCAATGGTCAGTGCATCAAACATATCGCATTGCACGTCCTCCGGAAATTCTTCGAAATCTTTACGCGCTGCCTTTATCCATGAAATAGCTTTTGTTTTTTTCATGTCAGTTATGTTGCCAAATTGGGCAACATTTTGCAAGCTAAAAATTGTACAGGAAAGCAGTAAAAATATTATCCTGTATTGGTTCAATTCAACCACGCAGATGGGGCAATTCAACCACTATGCATTTTTTTTAAAAAAATACCTTATCTATCAATTCTATAAATTATGGCATGCAAAGTGCTGTCTGTTTAAGTATCCCCTACAAGGATTTGGCGATTGCTGGTAAATCCGCCCGATACTTACTTTAGACATCATTAAAGGTTGCAATAATAGTATGAAAATAGACATGGATAACGTTTATAAGACCGCTGACGACCTTGAAAAACACGGTCAAACGGTTTCATTTAACGTGGACAATGCCATAGCGCACATAGCCCACTGGTTGCCCACGCAAGGCCCAATTAAGGATTTTATCCACCATAACACCTTGCATTCAGTACAGCATTTCCCGTTTCATCACGGTGTGGCGGTGGCTGCCAAAATTTTTGGTGCCAGAAGCTATCTGCCCTTAAACGATTACCAGGATCTTTATAGCAAAGGCAGAATCACCCCTGCGGCACTGGATTGGGCCGTCAAACGCTCAGGTTTAATCGGAAAGCCACAAGATGAACTGGTTGGGCGCTTGTTTGTCAGGGATGCCCATAGCCACTATCCACCGATTTCCATCGCTACTAACGGTATTCGTACTGCCTTGTTAACCTATCTGGAAGTAGACTTAAACGGGCGTGTGCATCCGGTACTGTTTCGCTTGTTGAGTAATTTTCTCGACCAGGGCATCAGTCGCTGGACCATGCCTAAAAGTGGTGAAGGCTTTTGGGATTGCGTATTGCGGCTGGTACATAACAGCTTTTTACCGTTATACCCTTTCCATGACCACCGGTTGCGTGAGTTGTTTCTGGAAACACCCGACACCGTGATCCGCATCTGCTTGGAAAAAATCGTTGGTGATAAAACGCTTTACGAACAATATATATTGGAGATGCTGTTGGCGCATCCCGGTTGGTCGGGTATGGTGAATATGATCGAGCAAGCGCCCAATATTCTGTTAGTGCCACGTTCCATTTCACTCAAAGAACTAATCGCCGTTGAGCTGGCCTGTGAATTGGCGTTTTTGTACAAGAAAAAAGGTGAAGCTTTTGAAGGTATTTCACAACTGCCGCAGCTTGCCAACATTCCACGCTTAAGCGAGGTGGCGAGCAGCGCCAAGGTAGCGGTGCGCCTGAAAGTATGGCATGAGGCGATGGAATGGGCGTTGCACACCGAGCTGCTTCGCGCACTAAAAACCCAAGCGCCAGCCCCCAAACCGGATGCCGCAATACCGTTAAGAATACAGTCGGTGTTTTGTATTGATGACCGTGAATGCTCCATCCGTCGCCATTTGGAAAGCCTAAACCCAGCTATAGAAACCTTTGGCGCAGCCGGATTTTTCGGTATCGATTTTCTGTACCAAGGTTTGGATGACGCTTACCCTGTCGCCCAGTGTCCGGTGGTGATTACCCCTAACCATTTAGTGATGGAATCGGGCAATCCACCCAAACCCAAAGACAGCGATTTTTCCAATATGCACTTTAGAGCGCATTCGCTGCTGCGTGGCTGGCTGTTCACCCAAACCTTGGGGCTGGGTTATGCCATCCGCTTGGCCTGGAACGTGTTTAGCCCGACCGCATCAATGGCGAAAATTCAAAAGCTTAGCGAGATTAAACCACATTCCAAGCTGCATTTGCTCAGGGAATCCGATGTGCCTACCAAAGACGGTTATTTGCTGGGCTTTTCCTTTAAGGAAATGGCTGATCGCGTCGGTGGTTTGCTCACCAATATTGGTTTGACCGACAATTTTGCCGCCCTGGTGGTCATTGTCGCGCACGGCTCCAGCAGCGTGAACAACCCACATTTTGCCGCTTACGATTGCGGCGCGTGTTCCGGCAAGCCTGGCTCGCCCAACGCCCGTGCCTTTGCCTGGATGGCCAACCACGAATCAGTGCGGAAAATATTACGCGAACGTGGTATCGACATCCCCACTAACACCCGCTTTATCGCTGCCTTGCACAACACCAGCCGCGATGAGGCCACTTATTTTGATGCCGAGCTGCACGAAACTTTTGCCTTTAAAGAATTGGAAGCATTCAAGGCCACCATGACACAAGCACTGGAACGCAATGCCAAAGAGCGTTGCCGCTGGTTTGAGCTGTCCCCCAAAGCCCATAACAAAGCCCATCAGCATGTCCGCGCCCGTGCCTCGTCCATTTTTGAGCCACGGCCTGAATACAACCATTCCAACAATCTGTATTGCGTGGTTGGCAAGCGCGAGTTGACCAAAAACCTGTTCCTAGACCGCCGCGCCTTTTTGCATTCTTACGCCGCCGAAACCGACCCCACCGGCAGCATCTTGGTCAAGATTTTGGGTGCGATTATTCCGGTGTGTGGTGGCATTAACCTGGAATATCTGTTCTCGCGCATTGATAACTCGGTGTATGGCGCGGGCACTAAATTGCCGCATAATGTCATCGGCTTGCTGGGGGTTGCCAACGGTGTTGAAGGCGATTTGCGTACCGGCTTGCCGCAGCAAATGATTGAAGTTCACGAACCTGCGCGTTTGTTGATCGTCATTGAACAAAGCCCAGAAGTTATCGACCAGTCTTTGGCTAACATCGGTGACCTTAAGGAATGGCTGGATAACGAATGGGTGCGTTTGGTGGCGTGCAGGCCTACAGATCGGCAACAATTTTTATTTACCGCGACCGGTTGGGAAACCATCGATTTACCCGTCGATGCCAGCAGCCCGTTGTTCACTCGCCCAGAACAGGTGTTCGATGTCCAAAACCAAACCATACCGGCGCATCAACTGACACGGAGCCTGTCATGAACGGACTTATTTTAGCCTGCCAATTGATACCCCTGCTGGGCTTTGTCTTGGTATTTTTATCGCCTAATAACGAAAAAGTCATTTCCACCATCAGCAACTGGATTACCCATTTAACGGGCGTAAGTATTATTGCTTTACTGGCATTGTGGGTCAGTCACGGTTTTCAAAGTTATGAATACGTATGGTTTAGCCTGTACGAAACTGCCGATTACCACTTTCCTATCCTGTTTTATCTGGATCGGGTCGGGGCGGTTTATTTGGTATGCGTGTGGATTATATTCTCCATCATCACCAAATACTGCCGTTACTATTTGCACCGTGAAACCGGCTACAAGCGTTTTTTCCTGAATATTTTTGGCTTTTTGTTTGGGCTAAACTTAATCATCCTGTCCGGCTCTATTGACATGCTGTTTGCCGGTTGGGAGATTGTCGGCATATCGTCTTTTATGCTGATTGCCTTTTATCGCCACCGCGTGCAGCCAGTCCGAAATGCTTTGCGTGCCTACACTATTTATCGGTTCTGCGACATTGGCCTGTTGCTGGGGACGTGGATGAGCCACATGCTGTTCCACGAAAGCCCACATTTTAGCCAAATGGCCAGCTTGGCTGAGAACAATGTGTTGTCGTCGTTGGGCTATGGCGAGCTGTCATTGCTGACGTTTTTGATTATTATCGCGGCTTCCGGTAAGTCGGCGCAGTTTCCGTTTTGTTTTTGGCTGCCGCGTGCAATGGAAGGCCCTACGCCGTCCAGTGCGATTTTCTATGGCGCATTGTCGGTGCATTTGGGGGTGTTCTTGTTGCTGCGTACCGATCCCATCTGGAGCTACCATGTCGTCACCCGCGCCATTATTTTCTTTATCGGTTTGTTGACGGTCATCATTGCCAGTTTAGCGGAAAAAACCCAATCCAATATCAAGGGCCAGATTGCTTACGCCTCTATCACCCAAGTCGGCTTAATGTTTATCGAACTGTCGCTTGGGCTGGATACTCTGGTGTTATTGCATTTTATGGGCAATGCGTTTTTGCGCTGTTACCAGCTATTGGTGTCGCCGTCCATCATCACCCATTTGTTACGTGTCGAAGGTGCGGCGAATACTGATTTCTACATTGAAAAAAATCCGATGCGCCAGTTTTTGCCCCTTTCTATTCGCAACCAATTGCCGGAAGTGTTGCAAAACACTTTGTATGTCTTCGCCTTGCAGGAAGGTGGTTTGGAATTTTTAGTACGCAGCCTGTTGTGGACACCGTTTAAGCGCATAGGTGGCTGGGTCAACGCACTCAATGTGTGGTGGTTAGGCCTGATGACCTTAACTGCATTGGGCGGCGGTGTCCTGATAGCAACCAACACTGCTATTGACCACAAATATCTGGCCATACCCGTGTCGATAGCGATGATTATTGCCTCCTCCAGCGCCTTTAGTCAAAAGCACAGCCCGTTTAAGGTCTGGAACAGCATCCTGTTAAGTTACATACTGTCCGGTGTTGCTGTTTTGTTGATTAATCCGCACATAGGCTCGGATGTGCTGATGTTTTTCTCTGGCATCTTACCGTCCTGGCTGCTGGGGATCATCGTGTTAAGCAAGCTGCTTAAAAACCAGCACTTTGAGGCCGCACCGTTTGCATTTCGGGCAATGGCAGAGACACAGCCTAAGCTATCATTGTTATTGTTTATTAGCTTTTTGGGGCTGGTTGGCTTTCCAATTACCCCTGCGTTTCTTAGCGAAGATATTTTATTGGCACACGCCAGCAGTGAGCATCCGTGGTTTGCGCTACCTATTACCATTGCGTTTGTGGTGAACGGCATTGCGGCAGCCAGGGTTTATATGGGCTTGTGTATGGGCAGGCCTAATGAAACCTACACCGTATAATTATTCGAAAAGAGATAACAAAACCATGTCCCCTAAAAAAATGAAACCACTGAAAATAGCCGCGTTGATAAGTGCTGTAGGCATCAGCTGCCCTGCTTTTGCTGTAGACGATGTATTACAGGATTCCGGCAGTTGGTCGCAGATGGTCGGTGAAGGCAGCTTGGGCATTATTGACCCTAAACTGAGTAAAGCACGGCTATGGCTAGAAGGTCAGGCGCGTGTCAATGATGATTTTGGCCATTTTTATCAGGGCATGGTACGTGCTGCCGTGGGTTATTCTATCAGCGACCGTGCCACCTTGTGGGCGGGGTATACCTGGTTGCCTACGCAAAATATCGGCAAGTCGTATGTTAACCAACAGGATATCTGGCCTGCGTTCCGCTATGTGTTACCGACTGATTATGGTACGGTCATGTTCAGAACAATGCTGGAAGCCAATTTCATCCCTGGCAGCGATGTACGGTTTCGGCCACGCCAGATGATAAAGTTTACACACCCGTTTGAATTTGAACCCAAACTCAGCTTTATTACCTGGGATGAGTTTTTCATCCGTGTTAATACCACCGCTTCGGGGCAAGCAGGATTTGATCAAAACCGTGCTTTTGTTGGACTGGGTTGGACATTTAACAAAAACTTTCGTCTTGAGGGCGGCTATATGAACCAATACCTGGATGATGCGACCCATACCAATAACACCATGCGTCATTTAGCAATGGTGTCATTGTTTATGAATTTTTAATCTTTGTTCGTGCTGGGTGGGGTATCGTAGCTTCAAGTGCTCCTCATCTATTACCAGGTGATGAGCAGACAGTCACCAACAAGGAAATAGTCATGCGCATACTCTGGTTTTTTATTCTGTTGTTTATTGCAATTCTTGAAATTAGCCCAATTCCCATCACCCCGTTAATATTAATTTGGATCGTACTGTTTCGTCCGCCCTGGTTTTATAACCTGGTCATCAAAATTTATGACAAGCAACCGTGACGGGAATCTCGATAGGGTTTCAATATTCGTATGTTGTCCAAGTTGCGGTAACCATTATGTAACCTATGTAAAACAGCAAGTCTTTAATAGAACAATAAACAGTGGTGGGATTAGTGTCGTGGTGCGAGAACTGGGCATTAACCCAAATACAGACCTGAGTGAAATTAAAAAAAACGCTGCATTGATGCAACAGGTAATGCTCGCACACATTACTTTGGGTGGCGTGAGGCTATTCGTTGCTAAGGAACGTGCATGAAATAAGTTGAACAACTTAAACGCCATTTCCGTTCGTGCTGAGCCTGTCGAAGCATGAACTTGCTCACGTTATTTCATACACATTCCTAAGAGAAGTAGCGGGCTCTAGTGTTTAGTCGCTTAAATCAAAAATGCCAGTCGCTTCTGTTTTGCTTTAACGCACAGGTTGCCAGAGCATTTTTTCGTGCATCGATGGCATATTTAGGGTGGGGTATAGGCTGATTTAAACACCACGCATAATGTTTATGGTAATCATCATGCCACTGGTTGCCGGATAGTTTACATTGCACTTTAAGATTCGTTTTATTTTGCTCTATGGCAACACGGGCATAGTGATTACATTTTAATTGTTTCAAGGCATTAGGATTTACCACAGGGCTTATAAGTATTAAGCCCAGTAACACCAACAAAATTTGCCGCTTAACTGAGTTTATTACCGGAACACTCGCACTAAAAACGCTAAACCCCCTACCAATAATAGCCAGTACAATACAAAAAATCCCTAGCACTAAAAGCTTATTTTCTACCAACTACGTCTCCTTGTAATGTCATTTAACAAACATTTAAATGCCTATTCCCACCAGTTGCTCTAGCATTACCTTATTTGTTAGGCAATGGCTACCATCTAGCGGATCATTGGCTCGACGCGGACGTTTTAACCGGCATTCTACCGGATCATTTGGATGTTCCACACCGTAAAACGTATTGATAATAGCCTGCTCTTGCATATGATTAAAGGCATGGGTCTGAGCAAACATGACATACTGAAATACCAAAGCCTGGTTTTTTATAACCCACGCAAATTTTGCAGATTTTGCTAGTTCTCCATTAGCGCAACCTACATAAGCATTGGTTCTTGACAGCTTTACTCCCCCTGATAATTCCCCTAGCAAAGCTGAGGTGTAGCAATCACGCGGTAATGACATCTGGCAATAATAGTGCAAGGTAAGATCAGACCAATGTATGTTGGCGTAGGGATTTTTAAGGCAATTGGACATCATTTTGTAGCCGTGTATGGTGTGCATGGGTTGGCCTAAACGACGACTACCAAAGGCATCGGCGCTTTGATTCATGGCGGTTAAAATTGCTTGTCCCGGTATATTTAAATTAACACCTGGTGCATAAGCAACATAATCTGCGTAAGCGTCTTTTATTAATAGGTCAATGTCTGCTTGTGTCGATAAAGATTGCCAATTTTCTACGGCTGGCGTGGTCTCTTCTGACAGCGTAATAGCCAGCTTTTGCAAAGTAGCAACATCCAGTTTCCCTGACTTTGGCAGCCCTGATTTTTCCTGAAAAGCATATATGGCAGCAAAAGTATCGCTATTCACTAGTCCATTAAGAACACCTGGATTAAAACCTTGCGCAGTGAGGTTGGTTTGCGCTTGCTGCGTGACAGGATTGTAACCAGAAGCAAAACCTACCCCGTAAAATTCCAGCAGCACAAAAAAAATACAATACCGTAGATTAACAATCATAATATTCTACCCTCACTACAGCCAGTAGTTAGTTTTTACTAAAATATCTAATGTATGGTAAAAAACTAATCTCGCTATTACCTAACAGCGCTAATACCTTATCGTTATTTTAAAATAACGATACTTAAATTTATGGAGACGCATCACCACGCAAATATTTTTTCGATGAAAATGGGGATATAGTAAGGCAAAATAGCGTTAAAATCTGTGATTTTTTTCACATTTAATTGCAGTATTATTGGTTTGTATATTAAAAAAACATCTTCGGTTAAGCAAAATATATGATGCAACTTTCAGACGTTATTGTTTTCCAATGCTTGATTGGCTATGCCAACCTAAGGTGAAATAGTGTAATAAAATGACAGTTTACCGAGTGCTGTGAAATTTTTCATGGCGGGTCTGGCTTGCGTGAGCAATACATCAATTCTAAAACATGAGAATCAATATGACCGATACATCGCTCAGCGAATCAGTACAAAATTATTACGGACAAGTGTTGCAATCCAGTCAAGATTTAAAAACCAGCGCCTGCTGTACGCTGGATGCTATGCCACGGCATTTGCGTCCATTGCTGGCTGATTTACACCCCGAAGTGCTGGCGCGTTTTTATGGCTGCGGCTCGCCGTTACCGCCAGCATTAGAAGACTGCACCGTATTGGATTTAGGTTGTGGTTCAGGACGTGATTGCTATTTGCTGTCGCGACTAGTGGGTGAAAACGGCTGGGTGATAGGGGTTGATATGACCGAAGAGCAGTTAACAGTGGCTAAGTCTCACAGCGATTGGCACAGTGAACGTTACGGCTACGCTCGTTCCAATGTTGAGTTTTTACACGGCCATATTGAAGATTTAAGCGCGGTAGGCATTAGAGACAACTCTGTTGATGTGGTGGTGTCCAACTGCGTTATTAATCTGTCATCAAACAAACATAAGGTATTAGCAGAAATTTTCCGTGTGCTTAAACCGGGGGGGGAGCTGTATTTTTCTGACGTGTATGCCGACAGGCGTATTCCGCCCGCACTCAAACTCGATCCGGTATTATTAGGCGAGTGTTTAAGCGGTGCTTTGTATTGGGAAGATTTTCGGCGCATTATGCAAGATTTGGGCTGCCCTGATATGCGTGTCGTCAAAGAAAATCCTATCACTTTAGATGACACGGAAGTGGCGGCTAAAATCGGCATGGTGGGTTTTCGATCGGTTACCGTGCGGGCGTTTAAAATGCCTTTGGAAGATCGCTGCGAAGATTTTGGCCAGCTGGCGGTTTATAAAGGTACGTTGACACAACACCCGCATGCCTTTGACCTTGATGACCACCACCATTTAGAAACCGGCAAACCGTTGCGTATTTGTGGCAATAGCGCCGATATGCTCAGTAAAAGCCGCTATGCAGAACACTTTCAATTTTGGGGTGACAAGACCACCCATTTTGGTCTGTTTGATTGTGCGCCACCCAATAAAGGTCAGCTCACAGCATCGGGCGCGGCTTGCTGCTAATGGTTAAGTACGGTGCGATTGCGGTTTTTGTTAAAACGCCAGGCCTGTCACCGGTTAAGACCCGCTTGGTCAAAACTTTAGGCACAGCAAACGCTGAGGCCTTTCATCTGGCAGCAGCCAAAGTGGTTTCAGCCGTTGTTCAAAACACCGCACTGCACGGTTATTATGCGGTTGCTGAATCTAGCGCATTAAGCTATGGCAACTGGCAAAACATGCCCTGTCTGTGGCAAGGTGAAGGCGGTTTGGGTGAGCGTATGGCGCATATCTATAATAACTTATTGCAACAATACGCTTTTGTTATTTTGGTAGGCGCTGATAGTCCGCAAATGACCGCTAGCCATTTACTGATGGCGAGCAACTGGCTAGCCGATAAGGAGCAGGCACGCTTTGCCTTCGGGCCTAGTTTTGATGGCGGTTTTTGGCTATTTGGCGGCAATCGCATTATACCGCTCGCTTGCTGGACACAGGTTAGCTATAGCACGGCAGATACCGGCGCTCAATTTCTAGGTAACCTACAGCCCCTGGGTGAGGTGCAAACAATTACCACCTTGCACGATGTCGATGAGTCGGCTGATTTGGTGCTGTTACACACCGCGTTGCATGATTTAACTGCACCTATTCCTGAACAAGTTGAATTTAGGCAGTTTTTAGAAGTCCTGCTACGGCCTGATTTTTAACCTAATTAAAGTGGTTTTGCCATGTATAACGTCAAGCCTTTATTACTCGACAGCCAATTTCCACAAATTTATCGTGGGCGATTGACTACCTTGCAGATGAACCTGGGCTATTTGTGCAATTTAAGCTGTACGCATTGCCACGTTAACGCAGGGCCTAAGCGCACGGAATTAATGAGCCGCGCCACTATGGAGATCGCACTGCAATTTGCCAAACAACAGCACATTTCCCAATTGGATGTGACCGGCGGTTCACCGGAAATGAATCCTGAGTTTCGCTGGCTGATTAAAGCCGCTAAAGCACAGGGCTTGCAGGTTATCGACCGCTGCAACCCGACTATTTTGGTAGAGTCAGGTTACGAGTGGGCAGCCGAGTTTTTAGCCGAACATCAGGTGGCGGTGATTGCATCGCTACCGTGTTATCTGGAAAGTAATGTCGATGCACAACGCGGCAAAGGCGTGTTCGCGGCCTCTATTAAGGCACTGCAAAAACTTAATGATCTGGGCTACGGCAAAACTGACAGTGGCTTGGTGCTGAATCTGGTGTTTAATCCGCAAGGCGCTAGCCTGCCACCGCCACAACAACAGCTGGAAGTCGATTACCGCCAGTATTTGCACGACCAGTTCGATATACAGTTTAACCAATTGTTTGCCTTGGTGAATATGCCGATACAGCGCTTTGGTGCGGTGCTGTTTGCCAACGGCAAGCAGCAGGACAACCCGCGTGCGGTGTTTGATGGCTATTTACAGTTGTTAAAGGATACTTATCAAGCGCAGAACTTAGATAAGGTGATGTGCAAAAGCTTAGTGAGTGTGGACTGGCAAGGCTTTGTGTATGACTGCGATTTTAACCAGATGCTGGCACTGCCCTTGGCAGGTGGAACGCCAAAACACTTGCGGGATTTACTGGATGTCAATTTTGCAGCGACAAAAATCAGTGTGGCTGAGCATTGTTTTGGCTGTACGGCGGGGCAAGGTTCAAGTTGTGCGGGGGCGCTGACTTAGAAAATTACCTGGTTGTCATAACCCCGTACAAGCTGCTTCAGGATTATTAGAGCTAACCCGCCAGGTATTTTCATCTATATCTAGGACAATATGTTGACCACAGACGTACAGAAAACCTGGCCGAGATCTTGCGCAGAAAAGGAAAAGACCTTTAGGTTCTGGGGTTATATGAAAGTTGACTTTGGTAGAGCATTTATAGCCTTTTTTATCAAGTAGAGTTATCGCCGGAAATAACTCAGTGCCAATGGGAATCAATTTAAGTGCAAAAGCATCATAATCGCGCCCTGATAACGGAAAACATCCCGTTAATAACATGCTAAAAATACTACAAATAAATAAGCGGATTAATAATTCCACTGCCATTAACCTTTTTCACCGTCCACTCTGGCACTGGTCAGCATAGGCAAATACACCACCACAAATAACGCAAACGCCACGAGCCACAACAACATGGCGATATAAACAAAACTGCCATACCACGCAGGTACAGCAATCGGTAGCAATACCCTAAACACCGCCGCTAAATTAATCAACACAAACGCGATAACGATGGTGTTGGATGCCCGCATCGCTCTGCCGGTATGGCCTAATGACACTCTGGCCATCATACCTACGGTTAACACACCAATGCCGCCAATGGTAAATGCATGCACGGCCGCAGAAGGTAACACCAGCCCGAAAGCCGCTAAGGCAGTGAGCAAAAATCCCAGAATAAGCCAACCGTAACCGGTGTACAGCACCCATAATAACGGCACATACCAAATTTTTTGTATATGCCACTGATAAACCCTGGCGAGATTGGCCAGCGCGGCAACCATAGCCACCAGCGCCAACAAAATGCCGGTAGTGCCCATTATTTGCAAATCAAATACCAATACCGCCGAGCCAATGGCGACGGCATCCAACAGCGGATTTCTGACCACTAAAGCGGCGGCGATGCCGCGATGGGTAAAGAAAGGCAACACTCTGCCGGCAATAATCAATATCAGCACGATGATAGTCGCCATGATGATGTGAATGCCAATAGCGGCGCTATGTTTTTGCAAGCCCAAAATTTCACTGTGCATCAAGCCATTGCCTAAGGCCAGCACCAGTAAGACCACGACAAAAATAAGATTGCTGTACTGCTTGGCCTGCACAATAGGTTTGCTGACCTGATACGCTAACAACGGCAAAAACGCAAAATCAATCAAGGCAATGAGTGCATCCGGTAGCACGCCTTCGTAAAAAGGCACGACACGGCCATACAGCCACACTAAGGCTAAACCGGCTAAGGGCTTGCCAGTGACGGTCGGTTTCCCTGTCCAGTTTTTGACAGCGGTTAACAAGAATCCGGCAATCACTGCCACCGAATATCCCATGAGCATTTCATGCGCATGCCAATAGCTGTTAGAAAAATAATTGGCCTGGGTGAGTGTACCTTTAAAAATAGCACTCCACAGCACCAGCAATACCAGTGCAGACAAGCCTGCCAGTGCGAAAAAAACCCTGAAGCCCAAAGCAAACAACGGGTGGTCAAAAATAGCGTGTGTTTTTGTCATGATTAACGTTCCAACCAGTCTAATTCGGTGTGCGAGAAGCCTGCGATTATACGCATTTCTCGATTAAAAGGGCCTTTCGGTCTGCCGCCGCGATAATAGTGATTAATTAATGCTTTGTATTTATCTTCTGAAACATAACCTTGTTGGTGGCAGACAAATTTAAACCAGTGTGAGCCACGTTCTACATGCCCCACTTCATCGGTTAAGATGCGCGTTAATAAGGCCACGCTGGTTTGATCGCCCATTGCCTCAAATTTAGTGATGAGGGCGGGGGTTACGTCAAGGCCTCGCGCTTCCATGCAGCGCGGCACCATCGCCAGTCGCCCTAGTAAGTCATCGGCGGTATCGACCGCGTGATCCCACAGGCCGTTGTGTGCGGGCAAGTCACCGTATTGTATGTTCATGGTGTGCAGATGCGCTTGTAGTAACTCAAAATGCTGGGCTTCTTCATCGGCTACCTGTAGCCAGTCTTGGTAAAATTGTTCGGGTAAGCCGCGAAACCGATACAATAAATCCCACGCCAGGCTAATTGCCATAAATTCAACATGGGCGATGGCATGAAAAAAAGCTGCAATACCTGCAGCCGTGGTTAATTTACGGTTTGGCATAGCGCGTGGTGCTAATAACATCGGCTTATTCGGAAACTTTACTTCCGAGATGGCTAGAACGGGTTGACTGGTGTTAACGTTTAATTTTCCTAGCTGCCAGTTGTGCCATGCCTGATGGGTCAATGTTAGTTTTTCTTCTATACTGGTGGTGTGCAAAAACGCTTCTGCACATTCAAATACCGTTTTCATGGCTCTCCTTACTATATGATTGCACCAAACGCTCACCGCGCGAAATTTTTAAATACCCTGTTTTTAACAGGCTATTGTGCATGGATTTACTGGTTATCGGCGCATTCGTCGCTTAAACCACCGATTGATTTTGGTATTTTATACCAAGATAAACTTTACCATGCCGGTGCGTATTTCATTATGAGCGTACTCGCGTATCGTAGTTTTAAACATTTTATAGCGTGCTCTGATGTTTTAATTATAGTCAGTATTGTATTTTGCAGTATTTACGGCATAACCGATGAATGGCATCAATCTTTTGTTATAGGGCGGTCTTCGGATGTGATAGATTGGTTTGCAGATAGCGTAGGTGCGAGTTTAGCAATGGTTTTTTTGCATTCCCCTATACGCTTTAAAAAGGCTGAAAAAATTGCGCAATCGTGAAATGATGTAGCACCGCTCATAAACAGACAAGGTCGTTTATTTTAAATTTTTTACACGGAGTCAATTCATCAATACGCAAGCAAGTATTCATTAATTGCTAGGCATTAATTTAAGCAACCACGCTGCAAAGGTATCTTTATTACGCGAACAAATAATCACCTTACCTTTACCAGAGAATTTTAACACCATGCCTTCACCGCTGGTGACGCTGTTAACCAATTGTCCTAGCAAGCCGCCTCCGCCTTGGGTTGCGACTGAAATTTCATGGTGTAATGCGCTGTCCCAAGCAATAACGTGTGCGTTATCAATAATAATATCTTTGCCAGGCTCAACGTCCAGTACAAAACTAGAGCCAAAACCAGATACCGCAAGTTTGCCAACTCCACTGGCTTCGCAAATAAAAAAGCCACCGGTTTGGCCAAAGAGCGCACTGCCTAAGCGTTGGGTTTTTACATTTAAACTCACGCTGCTGTCGGCGGCAACAAAAGCGCCGTCAGTGATCATATAGTTGGTATTGCCAACGTCTAAAATTTCTATCGCGCCGGGTAATGTTGGCGATAATAAACAATCGCCGTCGCCACGCACGGCTTCAATATGTTGTTGAAAAAACGATTCGCCATTGGCCAAACGGCGCATTATGGCACTGCCAAGGCCACCGGTCATTTTACCTTTCAGTTCTAAAGCGCTTTCCATCATAACCATTGCATTAGATTCGCAATAGATTTTTTCGCCGTGTTTCAGGCTGACGTGTAAAAATGGATCGACATCGCCGGTAATTGTGTATTGCGCCATAAGTCCGCCTTGCGTATTGTTTTAAAAGTAATTTTTTACTAAAAATGATGGTCATGGAAAACATAAAAGATATACAGCGTTTTCACAGTTCAATAGTTACAGCGTAACCGTTCGCACTGAGCTTGTCGAAGTGTGCCGATCATGCTTCGACAAGCTCAGCACGAACGGTGGCTGTAACTGTCCTAAGTTGAAAACGCTTTAGAAAGCCTAATCAGCGTACGTATTCACTTCCCTCTTTAAAAAAGAGGGAGGCTGAACAAGTACTCATCAGCAAAGCGCTAAGTTTAGTTGGGCTCTGTATTTTTTGTGTGCTTTTGTATTTTACGCGGAAGAAAATCTGTACAACAATAGTTGTGAAGAACGTTCTTCTTAATTTTTATGGCTTACTATTCCAGTATTTGCCCTCGCTTTCACGAAATAGACTGAGTGGCGCTGGCTGATTTTTCGTATCAAAGGTTATCGCGCCACTGTACGCGGTGTTGACTATGTGTGCCTGGCTTTGTTGATAGCGAGCCAATACCGTAGGATGCGGGTGGTGAAACTGATTTAAATACCCCGCTGGAATAATAATGTTTTCTGCACCAACTGCCGTTAAAAATACCTGCGTCGATGAGGTTTTACTACCATGATGCGCGGCTACTAATACGGTCGATTTTAACTGTTGGCCATACTTAGCCACCAGACGCAATTCGGCCTCCGCCTCAATATCGCCGGTTAATAACACCGAGCCGTGCTTGGCTTTAATGTGCAACACGCAGGAATTATCATTGTCCGACTCAAACACATGATCCGGCGATAGCAGCGTAAATATCACCTCATCCCAAACCCAGCTTTGCCCCGCTTTACACAGCGTAGCTTGGTATGCCGCCAGTTGTGCGGGCACGCTGCTGAGAACCTGCGCGGTGGGTACATTGTTTAGCAAGCTGTCCGCACCGCCAATGTGATCGCTGTCACCGTGGCTGATGATTACTGTATCAAGCTTATCGACTTGCTGGCTGCGTAAAAACGGCAATAACACGGTTTGGCCGCTGTCAGTGCCAGAATTATATTTTGGCCCAGTATCGTAAATTAACCAATGGTTAACGGTTTGTACCGCCACCGCCAAGCCTTGCCCTACATCCAATACCGTTAGTTTAATGTCACCCGTTTTAGGATGCTGGGTTTTGGTAAACACCAGTGGCAATAATAAAATAAGCCCCAAGCTTCTTACTGGCATGCCGCGTGGTGCCAGCAACAGCATTATGGCAGGTATAGCAAACAGCAATACCCATGCTGAAGGCGCAGTATGGCTTAAGGTGGCCCAAGGTAAATCGGCTAAACAGTCTAGCAGCCACAGTAAGCATTGTAAGATTTTATCGACCAACCAAAACAACGGCAATGCCAGTGTGGAAGACAGCGGTAATAAAATGGTCGCTACCAATGCGACAGGCACAATCAATACTTCAATAACCGGTACGGCAATAAAATTGGCCAGCGGTGCAATCAGAGAGATTTGTTGAAAAAACACCAATAACAAGGGTGCTAAACCTACCGACGTTGCCCAATTGACTTTAAGTGTGCCCAGCATGGCGCTGGGTGTTATTAAGCGGGCGCTGATAGTGTAGATAATCAGTGCTACCGCCAGAAACGATAACCAAAAACCAGGCGATAAAACCGCTAACGGATCAAACATTAAAATGGCCAGCATGGCCACAGCTAAGGTATGGAACGGACGATTATTACGTTGCAGCACAATCGCTATCATGGCGATAGCCAGCATAATCAGAGCGCGTTGCGTGGGCACGGTAAAACCCGCAATAGCCGAATACAACAAGCCAAACAGTAAGGAATCCAGCGCGGCTACTGTTTGCGGCGACCAGACCAATATGCCGGTTCTGGCCCAACATTTCAGTGTTAATAAATACACCAAACCGGCAACCAGGCCAATATGCGAACCAGAGATAACAAATAAATGCGTCGTGCCGGTATTACGAAAAATATCCCATTGCGCCTGACTAATACCGTGGCCATCACCCAATGTTAAGGCTTTTATTAAGCCCAGGTTGGTGCTGTTGGGTAGCTGTTGCGTTAATAAATCACTGATGTTTTGCCGCCAGATAGCAACGCTGCTCCATGTGGAATTACGGGCTAACAATACGGGGGCAGGGTGTTTGCGTACCGAACCTGTTGCACCGATGCTTTCGGTAAACAGCCAGCGTTCGTAATCAAATGCGCCAGGGTTTAACGTGCCGTGCGGGCGTTTTAATTTAAGGGTAAATGCCCAGTGTTCACCGGCTTTTACGGGGTGGTTAGCGTCATACCAGCTTAAGCGTATGCGCGATGGTAGCGGGACGTTGGCTTCAGTAACGCTAAAATTAAATCGTACACCTTTATCGTGCGGTTCTGGTAGATCCAAAACAATGCCTTTAACAGGAATGTTTATGTTTTCCAAATACTTAGGTAATTGATCTGCTAAGCGTAGCATGGCAAACACAATAGCCCACAATACGCCGATGCTAAAACATAGACACAGCCAATAGCGCCGCCATACAATAACAGCAACGACGGCAATACCGACGTAGAGCCAATGACTCTCTGGTAGCACAGAAAATTGTTGGACGACTATTAATCCCGCTAAAAATGACAGCGTGGCTGGAATCATGGCATGTGTACGCTGGGCAGCGGATAAACCTTAGTTGATAGATAACCTCATTTATAGACCATTATGGCGAAAGAATTAATACAAAAAATATTAAACCGGTTTGTGCCTGATCCAGAATTTATAAAACACCATAAGAGTCTGCAATTTTTAGGTGATAAATTACACGATCCTAATTTGTGGCATTTAACCCGTCGCTCCATATCAGTGGCGTTTGCGGTTGGACTTTTTTGTGCCTGGATTCCAACGCCCACACAAATGGCATTTGCGGCAATGGCGGCGATTTATTTTCGTGCTAATTTACCCATTTCTGTGGTGTTGGTATGGATAACCAATCCGGTTACCATGCCGCCGTTGTTTTATTTTGCCTATCGGGTCGGGCTATCCTTTATGAATATAGAATCGGCTAATGCGGCGTTTCAATTTACCGTGGAAGGTATTTGGTCGGGCTTGGGTGATGTCTGGCAGCCGTTTTTGGTAGGGTGTTTAATTTTAGGTATTACCTGCTCTACGGCAGGTTATTATGGAATTCGCTATTTTTGGGCGTATGACATTAAGAAAAAATGGGCAGCTAGACAGCTGAAAAGAGCAGCTAAGGTTTAGTGTTTTGGGCTATTCACTTTAGCCTGGCAAAATATAGGATGCTGAAAATAGGTTGGGGGTGATGTTAAAAACGCCAACCCATGAGGTACAAATACACATCTCCTAACATGCACTATAATTCTTCCATATTAACCAATGTGGAAGAACTAGATGACACTGTTTGATGTGTATGTAAACGGCATTAATCCCCAAAGATTAGGTGAACTAGAAACCATAAAAAAAAATGTCGCCTTAGCACTGTCTCAACAACAAGATTTAGAACGCTTGCTTTATCCTGCAAGCGGGTCTGTGTGTATTCAAAAAAATATCTCAGAAAGCGCTGCCAGAAAAACCAGTGCTATTTTGACGAAAATGGGCTTGTTGTGTTCGCATCAACCCAGCAAACAAAACTACTGGCAGAATCTATCGCTGGTACCCTTAGAAAAGATGGAATCTATTGTCATCGAGGAGGTTTTTGTCTGCCCCGCTTGTGGGCAACAGCAGGCGCTTAACGCCAAGGCTGAGCCTAAATTTTGTCCATTTTGTAATGTATATGTCAATAAATACAGAGAAGAGGAACGGGAAAAAAAGGAATACGAGGTAATACACCAAAAAATGCAGCGACTTGCGCAAGCTAGCATTGACTATGAAAAACAGCAGCAACGCGAAAAAGAGGAAAGACGCCGTAAAGCCTTACTAGAAGAAAGGATCGCAAAAGAAATGGGCTTGCGCTACTCATTTGGGTGGCGGTCAATTTTTCATATAGTTAAATTGGCTCGTAAACATTATGAGGTTACGCTTGCTACCACAGTATTTTTTGCTGTCTTGGCAGGGGCTATTTATCAATACGAGCCACGGCAAAACACCAACACCCAAGATTTCACTTTCGCGATACCTGAGCAAAGCTCAGTTCCTCGCGCCATTACACAGCAAGAGCCATTTACTCAGCGCGATATGCTAGATGCCTCAGCAACCGAGTTATCGACACAAAAAATTCAGACACCTGCCCAAATAGAAGCCAAGCATAATCGTACCCGTATTTTAGGTTTTATGAATACCATAGGTTTGGATGCAGGTGATAGAACCGCCGTTACTCATGCCAATTTAGTAACACCAGAGAATAGATTATTTCTGGATAATCTTTACGGGGAATTAAGCGCAGATGTTGAATGGGACAGCTTTATTACTAGTACATCAAATCATATAAAAACAGGATAATAAAAATCTTCAAATCATGAATGAAACGCTGTTGTGTACTACATCAAGTTAATATTTAAATCCTGTTGATTTACAATTTGGTGTACTAGGTTATCGAAAGCTAATATCGCTTCTGGAAAACTAAAGTCAGCCTACAAACTTAGCCAATATCAAACTGATTTAGAAACTCATATTACGTTAATTACTGCACTTTTAAATACCTTCTCTCAATTAAAACGCCACGATTTGATTGATTCGACGCTTGTCACTTTAACGCAGCGCATTAGTGAGCAAGCGCAAGAGCAACAGGCGGCCTATAAAGCGCAGCTCGCTATTGCGCTTCAGGGGATTAATAAAAAAAATGATTTTTTGATTGAGGCAGAAAGTATAGTTGTACACTTACAAGATCCTGTCAAACAAAGCCAGGCTGCAAGCGGAATTGCTGTACATCAAAAAAATGCAGGTCAAATAGAATCGGCCAATAAATTTTTATTACTGGCAGAAGAAAAACTCAAAAATGCAGCGCCTGGTTTCGAAAAGTTTTCAGGTTATATTAATCTAGCACGCGATTACGCCAAAATTGGTTTTTTCGTTAATGCGGAAATTGCCCTTGCGGGCGCTGAAAATTTACTACCAACCTTAGATACCAGTCGGCAACAACAGGGCTTAGCACAGCTGTTAAATGTCGCTTATCTAACTAATAATTCGGTATTATCAGAAAAATACACTGAGCAGATTAAAAGTTCTGCTTATCGCGCCAAGGCGATTTATCAATATGTGCAAATGCAGTTTAAACAAGACAATACAATTGATATTTCGACACCATTAGCCGCTATTGCTGATCCAGAATATGCTGCTGTTGCAACTGCTTTGAGTACGTTTTTAGAAACCGACACCACAAAACAAAGTTATTTAATCAGCGCGGCACAATTGAAATTGACCCGTATTGAGGATAACGAAAAAAAAGCGGTAGCCACCAGCAAAGTGGCGCGGTATTTTTATCGATTGGGCAACGAAAAAGAAGCATCGATTTTATTTGAGCAAGCGTTCAGTCTTGCACAAAAAATTTCTACGCCAGAGCGTAAAGATGCCGTGTTCATTTTATTAGCAACCGACCATGCCCGGGTTTTTTTAACCGAGCGTGCGCAGCAGCTTGCGAACATGATTTCTGCTAAACACTTAAGATCAGCTACCTTCGATATCCTCAAAAATGCCAAGGCAGTAAAAGATACAGGCAACCTTTAAGGAAAAACGTTGCTGTATTGATCAAGCTGTCTTCATCGTATCCAAATTGCCATCCCATTGAATATTGCCTTTGAGGCTTAATAGCCTGTGTTGCTGTTTGTAGCGCACTCGTTACGCAAGCTGCATTGTAAATTTGTTCCCAAGCCCCGATTTGGCAATACCGATTGAAAAGTTCCGTTTTTTGAATTTACCCAGCTAACAGCAATCCTATCTTTTTCGGTTGTAGGTGGTGCAAATCAACCAGTCAGTGGTGTTTTTCAACATTTGGCTAACCGCCACGCTCAAAATATACATTTACTATCGCTTATTAATCATCCTGTTACTCTTTTATAAAATATTGGCATGGTTCTGGCTTATGTTTTGGTAACTAACCTAATAACCGAGATTTGTATGAACCACCCTAACGTATTAGAAGTACCCAAAACTGGCTTGGCTGGTTTAACACAAAATTGGCGCAGCGATTTGCTATCCGGCTTTCTGGTATTTTTAATTGCCTTGCCGCTATGTCTTGGCATATCAATGGCTTCAGGTTTCCCCCCTTCAGCAGGGATTATTACTGCGATTATTGGCGGCTTGGTGGTATCGCGTTTCAGCGGATCATTTATCACTATCAACGGCCCTGCGGCGGGTTTGATTGTTGTTGTATTGGATGCGGTACAAGGCCTGGGTGACGGCGATGCAATGGCGGGTTATCGTTACACCTTGGCAGCGATTGTGATTGCCAGTGTCTTGCAAATCTTCATGGGGGTGTTTAAAGCAGGACGGTTAGGTTCATTTTTCCCGACCTCCGTTATCCACGGCATGTTGGCGGCAATTGGCATTATCATCATGACCAAACAAATTCATGTGGTACTTGGCGTAACGCCGGACAAAGGCAGCCTGATCAGTACGATGGCACAAATTCCGCACAGCCTGATGAATATGAATCCTGAAATTGCCATAATTGGCTTTACTGGCTTGGCGATTTTAATTATCTGGTCGCTTATTAAAAACCCAACGCTGAAGATGATTCCTGCGCCACTGATTGTGGTGTTGGTAGGCATTGCGATGGCCAGTTATTTCGATCTGAATCATGAGCACATGTATTTGTTTTTGCCGGATGCCCATTTTTTGCCGCATCATGAAGCCACCGTTGGGCCAAAATTTTTGGTGGTCATTTCTGAAAACTTTATGTCCAGCTTTTATTTTCCTGATTTTTCCAAAATAGCCACATTGGAGTTTTGGGAAGCAGTGCTTGCTATTGGTTTAGTAGGTAGCTTAGAAAGTTTACTGAGTGCAATGGCGGTTGATAAGCTAGATCCGTACAAACGCCATTCTAATCTGGATAAGGATTTAACCGCAGTGGGTATAGGTAACTTTTTGTGTGGTTTATTGGGTGGCTTGCCGATGATTGCCGAGATCGTCCGTAGTTCTGCCAATGTGAATAACGGTGCAAAAACCAGCTGGGCTAATTTTTTCCACGGCATGTTATTACTGCTGTTTGTGGTGTTGTTCCCTCGATTGATTCATAGCATACCGCTAGCGGCATTGGCAGCACTGTTGGTGTTTACTGGCTTTCGTTTGGCCTCTCCTAAATCGTTTGCCGCTGTTATGGGCATTGGTAAGGAACAATTAGCTTTATTTCTGATCACGATTATCGGTGTTATCGCGACCGATTTGTTAGTGGGTGTTGCGCTGGGGGTGATCGCTAAATTTATCATCCATCTGTTACGTGGTGTTAAATTTAACAATCTGTTTAAAGTGAATTTCACCATTAAATCAACAACTAGCAATGCTTATGTAGTCGAAGTCTGGGATGCGGTTATTTTCTCTAATTTTCTGGCATTAAAAAATGCGCTGGCCACATTAGATAGCAATAAGTCGGTGCTGGTATTGCTGAATAACACGACCTTGATTGATCATACCGTCATGGAGTTTTTTCATGATTTTGAACACAATTATGAAGCGCACGGAGGCTCATGTGAATTTGTCGGCCTGGAAGGGCACGCACCTTACTCAGAGCATCCGTTGGCTGCACGTAAAGGCAATGGCGTTACCTATTAATGGCACATAATCCACTTGTATTGCGCGATAACTGCAAATAGGATCAATTATGAATAAAGTCGCATAAGTCAGCCTACCGTAAATATCTTGGTTCTGAGTAATAACAGTCTGGGGGGGGGCTTTACGTCTAAGCTTGTGCGGCGCTTTGATAGGTAGTGAATTTAACTTCGAAATAAGTCGTTAAATAAAATTGCACTTAAATTTAGTTGAATCCACCTGCCACTGACAAGCTACTTATCCAACGGTTCTAATTGTTCAGTTGGTTGAGTAGCGTCTAATTGATCAACATAATCTTGCGCCACAGCTCTAATTTGCTCATCGGGGTGCGATGTTGCCAGTTTTTTTAAGCCTTCTATCGCACGCTTATCCTCAAGTTGCGCTAAACCTTCAACCGCTTCTATTACCACTGATCCATCAGGATCGCCTAAAGCCGTTAATAAAAGCTCAATTACTGCGGCTTGGTTATTAAAGGCATGCATCTGCAATACCGCTTCTTTGCGTAACTCAGGATCAGGATCGGCATACGCATCACGTAAAAATGTCGCTGCATTATTGGCATCCGCTTCGATAAGGCTGACTAACGCATCACGCTTATCGTCGGCCGTGATAGCTTTATCATAATCGCTGTGTAACTGTGCCACATTTTCACCCGATAACACCGATTTTTGCGTCGTTATCTGTGCGGTGGATTGTGTCTCCATTGCACCCATTAATTGCGCCTGAGCTTGCTCGTCGTCTTTATTGACTTTTGTATCAACAGGTTCCGAAGATTTAATAGTATGCTGATTAAACCACGCAATAACAGGCTGTAGGCTTTGCTTAATACGTGCCGACCAGGACACGTTATCAACCGTATCAGAAGCACTACTACAAGCAGTCAATGCAAGCAATAAAATACTTAAGCACCTGATCTTGCCACTCATTACCACAGTATTTCTCCCGATTTTTTATACAATAATTATGCAAATTTTAGATATTTAGACATATTATAGGATATATTAGAAAATCAATCCTATTGAGATAACTATTCTATACTTGTCTCAACAGACCAATGAGCTAGATTGGTTATTCAGATACTTCACAGTTTAAAGCGACCGAGGTCTTCTGTTAACGCCATTATTTCTTCAATTGAACTATTCATCATTCTGTTATTTTTTACATTATGTTCATTAACTCTCTGGAAAAATATATTATGAAAAAATCACTGAACAAAATATTCGGTTTATTTATTATTTTAGCCAGTACCACCGCATCTGCGGTTGTGCCGTATAAAATACCAAAAATATGCCAAGACCTACCCACTTACGCACAATTAAAAGCGGCGCTTAGCAACGCACAAAGCCAAACAAATGGCGGTTTTGGCTTACATATGTGGGCTTCAGTAGTTAATCGAGATGGTTTTGTGTGCGCTGTTGCCTATTCAGGTGCCGATCGAAATAAACAATGGCCAGGTAGCCGTATTATTTCTGCACAAAAAGCTTATACAGCTAACGCCTTTAGCCTAGATGGCTTGGCATTATCAACCGCTAATATCTATTCCGCTATTCAACCCGGTGGCAGCTTATTTGGCTTACAAGCCAGCAATCCCATTGATCCCGCAACTGCGTATTTAGGCAGTCCATTGCGTTATGGCACAGAAAAAGATCCCTTAGTCGGCAAAAAAATTGGCGGTATTAATGGTTTTGGTGGCGGTCTCGGTCTTTATAAAAATGGCGCTAATAATAAACCGATTATTGTCGGCGCTATTGGTGTCAGCGGTGACAGCTCTTGTGCCGATCATAATATTGCCTGGCGCACACGCAGTAATTTAGTTGGCTTTAACATTTTACCGGCTGGTGTCTCAAACGCAAAAGATGACGGCATCGTTTATGATACTAACAACATTTATACGGGTTGGGAGCATCCAAAATGCAGTTCTGCGGCAAAAGCGGCTTCTATCGCTATCGGTGCGGGTTCTTAATCAACCGCTACTTAAGGCATTAGTGCTTACTCTGGGTGTGACTGTCAGCAGGTTTTTATTATACGCGGACAGTCACCACCCTTAAAATCACTGTACAATTCTGTCAATATTCCATTTTCGGTTCATTGCAGCCGTTTTTTACACTATTTTCACCATGAAACCACCTGCGTTTCCAATGTCTAAATACGGCGATTTACTGGCGTTTTTGCTGGGAATTTTTTTTACTTTAGCGTTTGCACCTTTTAATTACCCTTATCTTGCCGTAATCGCCTTAAGCTTATTGTTTGTATCTTGGCAACAGATTACGCCTAAACGCGCCATGTTACGCGCGTATTTATTTGGCTTAGGTTCTTTTGGTTTAGGCGTTTCGTGGGTATACGTCAGTATTCATGATTACGGCTATGTTCCCGCCGCTATTGCGACATTTTTGACAGTTATATTTGTGGCAGTTTGGGCATTATTTCCTATGTTAGTCGGCTATTTGTCTACCATTATCAGCCCCAAAATCAGTGTTCGGCTGATGGTCGCGCCGTTATTGTGGACACTGATTGAATACTTACGGGGGCATGTGTTTCTTAACGGCTTTCCTTGGTTACTGTGCGCTTACCCGCAATTGGACACAGCTTTGGCGGGCTATATTCCTATTTTAGGCGCATACGGTACAGGTTTTATTGTGTCGGCATTGGCGGCGATGATTGCGGGGTTAGTCATCTATCAACAACGTGCGTGGCCACTGGCTCTTATTGTGGTAGCTGTTTGGGGGGCGGGTTTTTTTCTAAAACCACTCGTATGGACGCAGCCTATGGGTGATGCTATCAACGTTGCACTTATTCAAGGCAATATCCGACAAGATCAAAAATGGTTACCGGAAAATAAAGTGAAAACCTTGCGATTATATCAATCCCTTACCGAGCAGCACTGGGGTACGCCCATTATTGTTTGGCCCGAAACATCGGTACCGGCTTTTTATTCTGACATCAATAGTGTTTTTTTGCAGCCTTTAAGTCAGGATGCCGCACAGCATAACACTAGCGTGATTACCAGTTTGCCATTAGATGACAACGCAACGAATGAATACTACAATGCGGTGATGGTATTGGGCAAGGAAACTGGTTTTTATCGAAAAACGCATTTGTTACCGTTTGGTGAGTATCTGCCTTGGCAACCTGTATCCGGATTTGTTTTGAATCTGCTAGGTATTAAGCTGGGCAATTTTACACCCGGAGATTTAAATCAAACATTACTGAAAGCCGGTGGTTATGCCTTTACACCATCAATTTGTTACGAAGATGCGTTTGGTGATTTAGCTATTAATAAGCTAGAAGAAGCGGCATATTTGGTTAACGTGACTAATGATGCTTGGTTTGGTGACTCTATAGAGCCGCATCAACACATGCAAATTGCCCGTATGAGAGCTTTGGAAAGTGGTCGTTTTTTACTTCGAGCCACTAATACCGGCACTACCGGTATTGTCGCGCCGACAGGTGTTGTCATTAAACAAGCACCCGCGTTTACAAGCACCGTGCTGACTGGCGCGATTACGCCTATGCGAGGTTTAACGCCTTATGCAAAAATAGGCGATAGTGTTATTTTAATCAGTTTGTGTGTTTTATTACTGGCTATCGTTGTGTGTGGTCGATACTGGATTCGGAAATCTTAAATAAAGTACACAGCACGCTAGTACTTAGTCATTTTTACTTTGTCGAGTACTATAAAATACTCCGTTCGTCCTGAGCTTGTCGAAGGACTTGTGGTTCATGGTTCGACAAGCTCACCACGAACGGTTTTTTAAAATTCACACTCGCCAAAATAAAATTGACTGAGTACTAGTACTAAAATAACTCACTGACGTGAATGTAGCACTGGTTTTTTATTGAGATTGCTAGGTAATTATAATTTTGATTAAAGCCCCGTGTTTTTAAAACAAGAGTGCTTTATAAGTTGAATGCTTTATAGCCAGCGTAGGGCAACTAATTAATTAGCTTTATAAAGCTTGGTGCCTCGGGCCGGAGTCGAACCGGCACGGTGTTACCACCGAGGGATTTTAAGTCCCTTGCGTCTACCAATTTCGCCACCGAGGCATCGATAACATTGGTAAAAAGTGCATTATATAGTAATAAAAAAAATAAACCATACCTACGCACAGTTTTTTATTAAACACGCTCCGCTTTTGTATTTTTGCACACTGACAAAACGCAATAATCCCGTGCTACGCTATTTTTTTCAATGCAATTTAATCTAAATATTTTTCAATCGGTGTAAAATTCAATAACATTAGGATATTGAAAATTCAAAAAATATTTTTACTAATAATAAATGCTACGCCCTATTGAAAAACAATGACATACTGCTACAATTTAATGCAAATTATCACCTTTTGAGTTGTGGTTATGAAAATTCACTTGAAAATTTTATTTTTCTGTCTATTACAGCTAACCCATACGGTAGCTTACGCGCAACAGATTAATATTAATTCATTACGGTATGTCACACTAAAAAACCAAGTGCGCTTATTGTTTGATGTGAGCTCTTCACCCAAACATCGCGTCTTTGTGCTTGATAATCCCCCGCGTTTAGTTATTGATTTTAAAGACACGCATGCTGAAAAAACGCTGGGTCAGCCTGCTGCGACTCATCCACTCTTTGTAAGTGCTAGAACCGCAACGCAAAGCGATGGCGTTAGAATAGTCATTGATTTAAAAAAACCTATCAGTGCAAAACACTATACCTTAAAATCCAGTAACGCTGATGAGCACCGTGTGACGGTTGATTTAGTTGATAAAAATAACGTCTCTAAAAACGTAGACGATACAACGCAGACTAAAGTAGAGACCGCTAAAAAAATACAGCATGCCAAACGTAATGATAATAGCGATGAGCCAAAAGCGTTTAAACGACACGGGAAACGTATTGTTATAGCAATTGATGCTGGTCACGGCGGTGAAGATCCTGGCGCACGCGGGCCACAAGGTACGCTGGAAAAAACCGTTACCTTAGCGCTTGCCAAAAAGCTAAAGGCTTTTATTGATGCAGAACCTGGCATGAGAGCTGTTCTGGTACGCAAAAACGATATTTATGTTGGTCTTAGAAAAAGAATGGCACTGGCCAGAGCTGTTAATGCCGATCTATTTATTTCAATTCATGCTGATGCGGTACAAGACACTTCTGTGAGAGGCGCATCTGTTTACACACTGTCTATGAAAGGCGCGAGCAGTGAAGCTGCTAGATGGCTAGCCAACAGCGAAAATGCGTCTGAATTAGTTGGTGGCGTAAGTTTGGACGATAAAGAAGATATGTTAGCCTCAGTGTTATTAGATTTATCGCAAACAGCCACCCAAGAAGCCAGTAATACAGTGGCTGACAAAATATTAAGAAATGTTGAAGGTATCGGTCATTTACATAAAAATGCCGTGCAACAAGCAGGTTTTATGGTACTGAAATCGCCGGATATTCCGTCCATTTTGGTAGAAACAGCGTTTATCTCCAACCCTTCAGAAGAACTTAATTTACTAAGTTCGCGTTATCAAACTAAAATGGCTTCTGCTATTTTTAAAGGTGTGGTTAATTATTTTAAACACGCCACGCCTGAAAACAGCAAAATAGCGGCCTTGTAAAAACGCCAAATAGTGCTAAACGCTTACATAAGTCCACCTGCTTGTATAGAATACGTATTTTGCTTTAAATCAGCTAATGCGTATTCAACTCCTCCCTGCTCAACTTATCAATCAAATTGCAGCTGGCGAAGTGGTCGAGCGACCCTCTTCCATCGTTAAAGAACTGGTTGAAAATAGCTTTGATGCCGGTGCGAATCAGATTGTTATTGAGATAGAACAAGGTGGTACCCGGTTAATTAAAATCAGAGACAATGGCTGCGGCATCGACAAAGACGATTTATCCTTGGCTTTGTCGCGCCATGCCACCAGTAAAATTGCCTCGTTACAGGATTTAGAGCAAGTCGCCAGCATGGGTTTTCGTGGTGAAGCGTTGCCCAGTATCAGCTCGGTTGCAAGACTCACTCTTATTTCTCGTATTGTTAATGCGGATTGTGCCTGGCGGGTCTGTGCCGATGGTTCCGAGCGCGATTTTAATCCTCAGCCCGACCCACACCCACAAGGCACTACTGTAGATGTACGTGATCTTTTTTACAACACGCCTGCACGGCGCAAATTTTTAAAAGCCGAAAAAACCGAATTTTCTCATATAGAAACCGTTGTGCAACGGTTGGCGCTCAGTCGTTTTAATGTTGGCTTTAGTTTAATACATAATCAAAAAGAAATACTGACGTTAAAACCCGTGCTTAGCGATGCTGAGCAGGAACAAAGAATTGCGGGTATTTGCGGCTCGGCGTTTATAGACAATGCGATAAAAATTGATTTTGAATCCGCTGGTTTACGATTAAATGGCTGGGTGGGTTTGCCGACATTCTCGCGCAGCCAGCAAGATATGCAGTTTTTTTATGTCAATGGCCGATTGATTCGTGACAAACTGGTGTCCCATGCAATTAAGCAAGCGTATCACGACGTATTATTTCATGGTCGTCATTCGGTATTTGTTTTATATCTTACGCTGGACTGCGCCTTAGTGGATGTCAATGCCCATCCTGCTAAAACCGAAGTGCGTTTCCGCGAAGGTCGATTGGTACATGACTTTTTGTTCAGCGCCTTGCACCGGTCATTAGCCAATGTACGGCCTGGCAAAACCATAGAATCCAGTATTCCTATAACAGAGTTTAGATTTTCACCCAGCTCGGAAAGCACTCGAATTCCCTCTCAACCGGCTTATTATGCACCAAGGCCATCTCCACAGCAGGCGAGTTTGCCGCTGTCTATTGCTGAGCAAATGCAAGTGTATGGGCAATTACAGCGCAGCGCTACGGAAATAGAGGCTCAAGCCGAACACCTCCAATCAGAACCAACACACCCACCTTTGGGTTTTGCGTTGGCGCATATCCATAATATTTTTATTCTGGCAGAAACTCAAACCGGTATTATTTTAGTGGATGCCCATGCCGCCCATGAACGGGTCACTTACGAACGTTTAAAACAACAATACCATGAGGGTACTGTGCCTAGCCAGCCGCTGTTGTTGCCGATTAAATTGACGGTGCGTGCTATCGAAGCCGATCTGGTTGAGCAGTGCAGCGAGTTTTTTGTTTCGCTGGGTTTTGAATTGAATCGCAGTGGGCCAGATACTATTGTTTTACGATCAGTTCCGGTTTTATTAGGACAAAACGATGTTGATAGTTTAATTCGCGATGTATTAGCTGATTTAATGACACACGGTATAAGCCAGCGTATACAGCAACAATCTCATCAGATTTTATCGACAATTGCCTGCCACAGCTCGGTAAGAGCGCATCGGCGACTGACGGTGGCTGAAATGAACGCATTGCTGCGTGATATGGAACGCACAGAGCGCAGTGGTCAGTGCAATCATGGTCGACCAACCTGGGTTGAATTATCAGCGCAAGATTTGGATAAGTTTTTTCTGCGTGGCCAGTAGGTTGGGTATGCGGCTCACGCCCAGTATTATGATGCTCTTATCTTATTACGGTTTTTGCTTTCCCATTCGTATGTGATCACTTCCCTCTTTTTCAAAGAGAGGGACTGAAAATTACAATTCATTAAGTTAATAGCAGTGACTTATTACCCCCGCGTATCGGTGGTTTTATCGCGTGCAAACCACATTTCATACAAAGATATTGACCACATTAGCATAAATACCAGCCCCAGACCTACACCACTGATAATAACCAGCCAAGCAAAATGCGCATCTAACTTGGTTAGCCACCAAGACGATACGTCCATTGCTAAAAACAAATACGGTAACATTAACACCGTATTCTTAAGTTTTATCGGCAAACCACTGCTAAAAGCAAAAATAAAGCCTACAGAAAAAAATATAAACGCAATGCTAAACAAATGAATATGCGACAAGCGTGTTAAGGTAGCGACGGACGCGCCCTGCGTTACACTACGCACCTTAAGATTGTCAAATACGCTAAAATCAGGGATGTTACTGGGATTTCCTGCATAATGGCATCTCACGCAACGCGCATCAATAATGGCTTTAATCTCTAAATCAAAAGCCTTTTTTTTAGCGCCTTTGTGCAACCAAGTAATCAGCTGAGTGCGCTCTGTCTCGGATAGTTTATCTTGCATGGAGCCATTCAGTTTGGTTTCTAATAACGAATGTGTGGGATTACCGTGATAACTGTACACAACATCACTAATAGACAAGCCAAGTTGGCCATCGGCCATGCCACTGGTCATTAATATTTGCAAGCCTGCCATAGCATAACCCAGTGCTATAATCAGCAAATACCCGCTAAACAAGCATTTGAAACTCGAATTCATCTGCCTTAACGTACTATTCATCTTCAGCTCCAAGCACTCTATTGGGTAATGCCATATAAAATACCTGCGTACGTGAGTTTTCCCCTATCCATGCGCAAATAACACGGAGGCCGCCGACGGTCTCAAGCTGCCATCATACGCCATAACCTGTTAATAGACTTTTATTCTGCCCTTCATATACGGATGTAGCGGGCAGATATATTCGTATGTGCCTGGCTTAGACAGCGTGACGTTAAATTTATCTGCATGTAATAGCACAGGTGATGCAAATATTTCAGCACCTTGGGTTACTGCAATAGAATGCTTACCGGAACGTTCGCCTTCCAACACATCAAAGACATCTTCATTAACCCAGGTAACATTAGTACCCACCGGTATTTCAACTATTTTAGGGCTGAAGCTATTACCCACCATTTGCACATAAACCGGATCACCTGCATGAAAATGCACGGCTCTATCAATATCCGGCGAACCAATACCAAACGGATCAACAATACGCTTAGGCTGAGTGGGCAATGGCAACGTTAAGCCTACACTGCTTATAACACTTGGACGCTGGGCATTGTCTTTAGCGCTGATAATACCTACTGCACCTTTAGCCGCTTGCGTACCCAGAGCATGTGAAACAAATAGGAATGGCCCCGCCGCAGGTACTTGCCAATCAATTACAAATGAATCACTAGGCCCTGTTAATACCGATTGGCCACCCATCATTTTGTTAGCTGGATTACCTTGTGGGTAGCTGTAATTCCAAATACCGCCCACTGCATGAAAAGTTGAAGTTAAATTTGGCCCGACATTGAGGTAATAAAACCGGATGTAATCGCCAGGTCTGGCAACAATAGGTTCATTTACATAGCGGAAGTTATAACCATTAAAAGACACATACAAAGGTTTGCCATCAAAAAAATCCCGTCCGTTAGAATAGGTTTCATGCTGCGCCAAATACACTTTTATATCAGGTACACGACCAAGCTCTTCCTCCAGTGCGAATTTTTTCTTAGGCTCAACCACCATCATGCCAAACATACCGCCCATCGTATGCGTCATAATGCCATGCCCACCTGGCGCACAGTGATACATATAAACACCCGGCACATCTGCTTTAAAGGTTAACGTCTTGGTATCGCCAGCAGGTAAATTAGCCACTTTTAATGCTGTCTGGGTATTGGCTGCATGTATAGATAAGCCGTGAGTAACTGTATCGATATTTTTGACGGTGATTTCAACGTTATCACCTTCATTAACCAACAATAGCGGCGCTGGCGATGTGCCATTAAACGTAAAGCCTTTATGAATAACACCTTCGTCTATGGTTAATGTTGTATGCTGTGCAACCAGCGTAAAACGCTTAACAATACTTGATTGTGTTGGGCTTGCTTCGGTCTGGGAGTTAACAGGTGCTTGTGATACACAGGCGGTAACACATAAAAAAATAAATCCTAATAATGGCTTCGTCATGACGACACTCTCCTATTTATTGTTTTAATGAGTGATGAAAAGCCGGTGTTGCTGCCAATCCATCCTTGTTAATACACGCCCCTCCTGGCTACTCAATAAATAGGCTAAACCAACAAGATGACTCACATAACACATACAAATATTTGTGTGTAAACCATCAAATAGCCGGGTACTTTGTTACAACATCCCGCTATTTCCAAAAAGTGCAGGTTCTTAGCACTGCCATAGAAGAGATTACTGTTTGAATTATCTCTTATGGCAGCGCATAAAACTATGACATATTTCACATATTTTCTGCCATTATTACCTTGATAAAAACAATTAATTAGTGTAGCGGTTTGGCCGACAGGAAAGCCACCATATTATTGAGTCCGACAAGCCTAAATCAATAGCTGAGGCTGGGTCTTTACGTATAGTGAACAAATCTTATGGAAATTATCCTGCGTGATAATGTGTTACAGCGTTTCAACTTAGGACAGTTACAGCCACCGTTCGTGCTGAGCTTGTCGAAGCATGAGCGGCACACTTCGACAAGCTCAGTGCGAGCGGTTACGCTGTAACTATTGAACTGTGAAAACGCTGTAAGCATTGAAATTAGCTGAAAATGTTTAACGCCTTAAAGATTATACTTACGTACCCGATAGCGCAAGGTTTCTCGTGTAGTACCTAGCGCTCTTGCCGCTGCAACCAAATTGTTGCCTGATTGCTCCAGTGCGGTTTTAATAATATAACAATCAATATCATCCAGTGCCATACTGCCATCCAACGGCAAATAGATACTGTTATCTAACCGCGAATTATGGGCTACTGCATTGTGTTCTTGCTTGGGCAGATTCAGCCATTGCTCTGGAAATATCTCGCCTTCAGCAAACAGCACACAGCGCTCAATCACATTACGTAATTCGCGCACATTGCCCGGCCAATGATGCGTTTTCAGTTTTTTCCAAACCGACAATGGTATCTCCTTAACATACCGTCCCGCCTTGGCATTGTATTCAGCAATAAATAATGGGACGAGTTCATCCAAATCGTCTATCGCCTCGCGCAGTGGCGGTAACATCACCTTAAACACACTCAAACGATGGTATAAATCGGCACGAAAACTGCCGGTTTGCGCCATTTTTTCTAAATCACGGTTACTGGCGGCAATAATCTGTACATCAACCGCCACTTCTTTTTCGCCGCCTAAACGACGAATTTTATGGTCTTCAATGGCTTTTAACAGTTTGGCCTGCAAGTCCAGTGGCATTTCGCCCATTTCATCCATAAACAATGTGCCGCCGTTGGCTTGCTCCAGCAAGCCTCTGTGCCGCCCTGTCGCGCCGGTAAAAGCCCCTGCTTCATGGCCGAATAATTCCGATTCCAGTAAATCACGCGGCAGTGCCGCACAGTTGATTTCTATCATCGGCTGGCTGGCACGCGGCCCGCCATAATGCAAGATACGTGCGGTTAAGCCTTTACCTGTACCGGTTTCACCGCCAATCACCAGCGCACTGAACGGTACTTGGGTGAGTTTTGACAACAGGGTGCGTACTGTTTGCGCTTGTGGGCTACGTCCCACATAAGCGTCTGGTGAAAAACGCAGATGGCTGTTTTTAGTTTGGTCACTGATACGGCGCTGGATGGTTGCACCGCGTGCGGCGCTGGCCACGATTAAATCCAGATGATCCAAATCGCAGGGTTTTTCCAAAAAATCATACGCACCCAAACGCAATGCTCGCACCGAATCGGGCACACTGCCATAACCGGTTAAAAACAGCCATTCTGCGTAACCGATGTTATTTTTCATCGCCTCCATAAAATCCAGCGCATTGCCATCGGGTAGATTCATGTCAGAAATAATCAGCAACGGGCTAATTTTTTGTTTCAGTAATAAGTCTTTGGCGTGTGCCAAACTGGTGGCTAATAGTACTTCCCAGCCCATGTTTTGATAATGTCGAGATAATTCTGCGCCTAATAGCTTCTCATCCTCAATAATCAATAAAGTTTCTGGCATGTGTATTTGACTCCAAGCAATGAGGGGTTATTTATTTAAGCATCCGGTAACAGTAATAGCACACACGCCCCGTGCGGTGCTAGATTAGTTAATTTAATAGAACCGCCCATATCCCGAATAAAGCGCTGTACCATTGCCAATCCTAAACCCGTGCCCTGCGCGTGGCCGGTACGAAACGGGCGGATGCCATAATCCAGCATTTCCTGTGAAAAGCCTATGCCATCATCACGCACTTGTATCTGTAAGCCCCGTGTATCTTTATGGGCGCTAATGGCAATAGTACCACCGTGTTCCGGCAACGCGTTGGCGGCATTTAACAACAGGTTTAACAAAATCTGGCGCATTTCACTTTCCGGTAAGTACACGGATAAGGGTTGCACATCGATTTTTATCGCAATGTTTTCGGCAATTTGGTAGCGGGTTAATACCACCAGATCGCGTATTAAAGCCGATAAATCGAACAGCGCAGCATTTTCCGGTGCATGTTTACTTTGATCGAGCATACCATTGAGTAAGCGCGTCAAACGCCGTAGCTCGGCATCAATCATCTGTATGCGTTCGCTTTGTTTGGGGTCGTCAATTTCTCGGCGCAAGTTGCTAAATGCCATTTGAATGCCGGCCAGCGGGTTGCGTATCTCATGTGCCAATTCCGCCGCTACTTCGCCGATAGCTGCCAAGCGTTCGGCTCTGGCCAGACTGTGTTGCTGTTCCAATAAGGTTTGGGTGGCCAAACGCACTTCACGTTGTAACGATTGTGCGTGTAAGCGGTTGGCTTCTTCTAAGTCTGCCAAGTGATTGACCATGCCGTTGTAGCTGTCAAATACCGGTAACAGTAAGGGATCAAGATGGTGGGTAGCGATAGGGGTATAATTTTCATCGGTCAGCCTTTCCAGTAGCTGGCGCAAATCATTGAGCGGGTGCAAAATTCTAAAATAGAAAAACAGTATTGCACCGAGTAAGATGACGGCAAACACCAGCAAGGCAATATACAGCTCGGTTTGGGTTTCTAGATTAATGTCTTCCAACATTTTTTCGCGCTGTAAGGCTTCTTTATCCAGTGTGTCACTCATGGCGCTGAGTACATCGGATAAGCGCTGATGTTTGTCACGGCGACCCAGCGAGCCGACATCCAGCAGCATGGTTTCTATATTACGCAGATTGGCGCGGGTAATGTCGGATAAATGGCGTTGATCGGCCATTAATTCTTCCATTTGGTTGAGGGTCTTGGTTAATTCGGCGGGTGTGACGTTGCTGTCGGTTTCGGTGAGATAATCAATAACCGACTGCTGTAAGCCGACCGAGATATTTTGTATATTGTGTGAATAATTAACATAGGAGACAACGCGTTGAAAATGCAGCACGTTACGGAAAATCATGCCGCCTAAAATAGCCAAAGCCAATAACAGCAAGCTGAGAAAAATCAGGCCACGGCGCTGTGCTGGACGGTAAAATAGCGGTTGCATTGCGTCTCCAAAAACAGTGAAGCGTATCTACTTTATAAATCCGTGTCGCATGGGTATTGCTGTGCGTGCAAAGGTAGTTCGTTGTGGTCAATGTGTGCGTTTTAAAATCAGTCTGCCTGTTAACAGCAACAGAAAAACCACTAGCCAAGAAGACAGCATTGCCCGGGTGTGATTAAAAGTGCGGGGAATCTCATGCAGCTGCTGCGATTGGCAAATTACGCCAAT
>NZ_FUKI01000171.1 GCF_900163755.1 Crenothrix polyspora
GCCTTCGAGGTTGGCACGCACCGTTTCGGCCTGCTCATTATGCGGCTGACCATTTTATTGGTACTGTTCGTGTTGCTGGTTAATGCCTTCATGCACAAACCGTGGCTGGATTCCTTCCTGTTTGCGGTGGCACTGGCGGTCGGGCTAACACCGGAACTGCTGCCGATGGTGGTGTCGGTCACTTTGTCACGGGGTGCTTTGCACATGGCCAAGAAACGGGTGATCGTCAAGCGCTTGGCTTCCATCCAAAACCTGGGTTCGATGGATGTGTTATGCACGGACAAAACTGGCACGCTGACTGAAGCCAAAATTCGGCTGGAACAGCATGTCGACCCACAAGGCAAACCGAGCGAACGGGTGCTGGAACTGGCTTATCTCAACAGTTTTTTTGAGACTGGCCTTAAAAGCCCGCTCGACGATGCGATCCTCGCGCATGAACATATCGATGTCAGCGCCTGGAAGAAAATCGACGAAGTGCCATTTGATTTTGAGCGGCGGCGGGTGTCGGTGTTGCTGGATAAGGGCAATGGCCGGATACTGGTGGTAAAAGGCGCATCCGAGGAGATTATTGGTCTGTGTACTCACTATGAAGAACAGGGCAATGCAGCCCAGCTTACACTCGACAAAGCCAGTCGGGATCGGATACACAACGAACACATTGCGCTGGAAAAAGAAGGTTTTCGGGTATTGGGCATTGCCTGGCGCACTGTGCCACAAGACCACTCCGATGCCGTTATCGGCGACGAAACAGATTTGGTGTTTGCAGGGTTTGCAGGTTTCCTCGATCCACCCAAAGCCAGTGCGGGTACGGCGCTTGCCGCGCTCAAAGACTGGGGCGTAACGGTTAAGATTGTCACCGGCGATAGCGAGCTGGTCACCCAGCATGTCTGCGCCGAATTGAATATTCCGGTCACCGGCATACTGACTGGCAAGGACATTGCCCAGATGGATGATTACGCATTACGCGCCAGAGTGGAAAAAACTAACCTGTTTTGCCGTGTCAACCCGTCCCAGAAAGACCGTGTGATCCTGGCGCTCAAAGTACGTGGCCATGTGGTCGGCTATATGGGCGATGGCATCAACGATGCGCCGTCCCTGCATTCGGCGGATGTCGGTATCTCGGTGGATTCAGCGGTCGATGTCGCCAAGGAAGCCGCCGATATGATCCTTTTAGATCAGGATTTGAACGTGCTGCTGGATGGTGTTTTGGAAGGCCGCCGCACCTTCGGCAATATCATGAAGTACATCATGATGGGCACCAGCTCCAATTTCGGCAATATGTTCAGCATGGCGGGTGCGGCGCTATTTTTGCCCTTTTTGCCGATGCTGCCCACGCAAATATTGCTCAACAATATTTTGTATGACCTCTCCGAAGTACCGATTCCACTGGATGAAGTAGACCCAGAAGAGCTGCGTAAGCCACGCGTGCTGGACATGAACTTTATCCGCAATTTTATGCTGGTGATCGGCCCCATCAGTTCGCTGTTTGATTTTATGACTTTCTACGTCATGCTGGTGGTACTCAAAGCCAACGAAACACTGTTCCAAACCGGCTGGTTTGTCGAGTCCCTGTCCACGCAAGTGCTGGTGATTTTCATCATCCGCACCCGTGGCAACCCGTTTAAAAGCCGTGCCCATCCGGTGTTGGTGGCAACCTCGTTGTCGGTAATGCTGATTGGTGCAACACTGCCCTTTACGCCTGTAGGTACGTACTTTGGCTTTGTGCCGCCACCCACTGAGTTTTATGCCATCTTGGCAGGCATGGTTGTGGTTTATCTGTTGATCGTCGAGGCGGCAAAAAGGGGCTTTTATCATTGGCATAACGGAAAAGGCGCGTCGTTAAAAGCCAGATGAAGAAATCGACTTAAATAATCAGCGACGGTATTGATACAGGGGCTTGTAGCCCGATAGTAGCGTGTTATAAAATGAACATAAAAATATCTAACACGCGGTAAAAAAATAGGTTCAGCATGATTTTTGAGTCAACCCGTATTGCCCAAGCCCTGATTTTGATCTGTGTTGCCAATGGCTCGCCTATCATCAGCCGTAAATTGTTTGGAGAACGTTACGCACAGCCGGTGGATGCTGGTTTATTATTATTCGACCAGCGGCCTGTGTTTGGGGCATCGAAAACCTGGCGCGGTTTGTTGGCAGCGATCATTTGCACGGCGGCAGTTGCGCCCATGATAGGCTTATCTGCCTTGTTAGGAGCTAAGTTTGGTGCATTGTCAATCAGCGCTGATCTGCTGGCCAGCTTCACCAAACGGCGGCTAGGCTTTGCACCCAGCAGTCGCGCCCGTTTGCTGGATGTCTTCCCCGAAGCGTTGTTGCCAACGCTGGTGTTGCAGTCTGCGCTCGGCCTGGATAAATGGGATGTCGTACTGACGGGGTTAGTTTTTTTCGTGTTCGAAACCTCGGTGTCGCCGTTGTTATTCCGCTGGCATATCCGTAACCGCCCTTATTAATGCTGAGGATGCCCAATGCCTGAAAACCAGTTGACCATCCTTACTTATAATATCCATAAGGGCTTTAGCGCAGGAAACCGGCGTTTTGTCTTACACCAAATCCGTACTGCGTTGCTGGCGACCGAAGCCGATGTGCTGTTTTTACAAGAAATACAAGGCGAACACTACCGCCACCAACAGCATATCAGCGGTTGGCCCGATTGCGCACAGATTGAATTTTTAAGCAAAGGGGCATGGCCGCATCGCGCTTATGGCCAAAACGCCACCTACAGCAATGGCCACCACGGTAATGCTATCTTGAGTAAATTTCCTGTCATAAGCTGGGAAAACATTAATGTGTCATTGTTCCGCCGCGCCAGTCGCAGCCTATTGCACGGGGTTTTGAAGATCCCTGGCAGAGATAGCCCCGTACACATCATCTGCATTCATTTCGGTTTGTTTGCGGTAGAACGCCAAAGACAGATTGCAGCATTGTGTAAACGTATCGACAGCCACGTACCGCACGATGCCGCGTTAATTGTCGCAGGTGACTTTAATGATTGGCGGGATGTCGCGGAGCGGCATTTTTCCCAGCATTTGGCCTTGCAAGAGGCTTTCCACAGCGTGCATGGCCGCAGGGCGCTGACATTCCCGTCCTGGCTGCCTTTATTGCCGGTGGACCGCATTTATTACCGTGGTGTACAGCCGGTATCCTGTGAACGTTTGCTGCATGCGCCCTGGCCGCATTTATCCGACCATGTGCCATTGATCGCCAGGTTTCAACTATGAAAATCCCCCACGAATTAATGACGCTAGCCAATGGGCTGACGGCGTTTCGGCTGCTGTGTTCACCTGTGTTGTTAGTCTTGGCCTGGCAAGGCTATGCGATAGCGTTTTTGTTGTTACTGGCGGCAGCATTTTTTTCGGATGCCGTAGATGGCCTGGTTGCGCGGTTATGTGGCCAAGTGAGTGAATTCGGTGCCAAACTCGACAGTTGCGCCGATGTCACCTTGTTTGTGACCATTACTCTTGGGGCTTGGTGGCTATGGCCAGACATTATCCGCCACGAAGCGCTGTATGTCGGCGTGGTGATGGCGTGTTATCTGTTACCGGCGATAATTGGCTATGTTAAATTTAGTGCGGTCACCAGTTATCACACCTGGCTTGTGAAAGTGGCTTTGGCAGCTATCGGGTTATCGCTGTACCCGCTCTTTCTTGATTTTTCAGTGTGGCCCTTCAGGTTGGCTACCGTACTTTGTGTACTGGCTGCTGCCGAAGAAATAGCCATTACGGTCGTTTCAGGTGAATTGCACAGTAATGTCCGTTCGCTTTGGAATGTGTTGCGGCATGAGGCTAGAAAAAAATAAAACTCGATAATCAATAAAAGTGAATGTTCGCCGTTATACAGAACAATGGGCTGTATTTTAATTCTTTAATGCTACAGCGTTTTCACAGCTCAATAGTTACAGCGTAACCGTTCGCACTGAGCTTGTCGAAGTGTGCCGTTCATGCTTCGACAAGCTCAGCACGAACGGTGGCTGTAACTGTCCTAAGTTGAAAACGCTGTATATTGGTGACAATAGCCAGCACCCTGCTAAATATTACCCCGTCAGCAGTAGGAGGTGTAAATACAGTCTATTTTATAAATTAACCCGCATACGCTTAGTCAGCGATAGCTCTAATGGCGGCAATGCGCCAATTGCTTCACGGAGCTTATTTTCCCAGCTTCGGCGTAGTTGTAGCATATAATCGTTATCGTCGTCGAAGCAATAATAATCGGCCAGACTGAAGCTGTTGGTCCGGTAAATCAGCATTTCTACCGGCGGCCCCACGCTGGCATTACTGCGGATGGTGGAGTCCATTGACACCAGGCAACAACGTGCGGCTTCGTCAATGGACGTTTCCAACTTAAGGAACCGATCCAGGATAGGCTTACCGTATTTGTTTTCACCGATTTGCAAAAACGTCGTGTTGGCTGAGGTAGTGATATAGTTACCTTCGGCATACACCATATAGGCAGCGTGTGGTTCATTGCCGATTTGGCCCGCCAAGATAAAGGTAGCGGACGCATTAAAGGCAGACTGCCCCTCGGTATTTTTATGCTGGTTTTGCTTGTCAACACTGATATGACCCAAATACTCCGCCGCTTCCGACAAGCATTCCACCGTATTAAAGTTAATGCCTGCACCTTTTATTTTATCGCGGTGCAATTGTTCTAAAACGGCCTGGGTGGTGGCAAGATTACCCGCACAGAGCAAAACAATCTTGCGGTCATTGTGCGTATCAAACGCGTGCATTTTTCCATGCGTACTGACATTATCAATGCCCGCATTGGTTCTGGAGTCAGAAACCAGAATAAGACCTTCGTCTATAGAAGCTGCAATACAATAAGTCATAAATTTAACAGGGTTTGAGTTTGGCAAGAAACGTGTGTCATTTTATCCCACTTGATTTTTCTTATCCATAAATACACTGATTTTTTTCAAAAAAAATCTTTTCTAAACAGTATTTTCAAGTGCATTTACAGAGTGTCCGTCAGTAAGTTAACCTGGACATCCATAGTGTTCAGTATACAGCCAGATCCAAATTGATGAAATATAGAAACATCCGCTGCATCGCGCCCAAAAGCAATAATGACCCGCCCGCCCCGTAAATCGCTCTGGGTAGGATCGAAAGTATACCAGCGGCGACCGATGTAGGCTTCAAACCAGGCGTGCATATCCATGGGTTCAAGCTGGTACAAATAACCCACCACCAACCGCGCCGGTATACTGATACTGCGGCATAATGTGATGCCTAATTGGGCAAGATCCCTGCATACACCATAGCCACGCTGATGCACTTCAACCGCCGATAACGGTGCGTCGCTGGAACCTGGGATGTACTTTATTGAATGGCGCACCCAGTCAGTAATTTTGCTGACCTGGTCATAACCTGGCAGCGCATCGGCGACTATCTTCCTGGCAAGGTCGCCAAACCGATCCGATTCACAATAACGGCTGGGTAACAGGAACGGTAGAATTGGGTTGGGGAGATTCTGGATTTCAACAAAATTAGCACCTGGTGCGCTATCAATAGCTTCGGTCGTAATGACCTCGGCACAGGTACGTACACTAAACTTTCCAACAGGTGCAACCAGGCGTTGACGGAAATTGCCATAGCTGTCTTTGCTCTCGGTTATTTTTACATCCGGCTCAACAAGGTAACTGGATTGGGTAATCCTTTGCTGTGCGCCGCTTAAAGGCCGCAGCATTAAAATCAACGCCGTTGCCGTATCTACCTGAAAATGAAGATCACACTGCACGCGTAGTTTCATGGGGATGTGCCGGTGATGAGTGCTATAAACTTTGTGTTCGAAGGCATCAAAGACCCACCATTTGAATCTGGCTATACGCGTGTTTTAGCCATATTTTGACGCGTTGCCGCTCCAGCAATCCCAAGCTGTTGGGGCTGTCAGCGTCTTTGTTTTTGGCCGCCCAAAAACTGGCGCTGTTGCCATCAATTTTGGTCATGGTGGCAGGATGCAGACGTTTTAAGGTTATCACTTTGGCCTTCAATGCCAAAGCCCGCTCTTTAACGCCGGACGATTCCAGCAGCGTAAAACTGTCATCACGCAGCTGATTTTGTACCAGTATATAATTCAGGCGCGAGCCATATTGCTCGAGCAGCTTGTCTAACAAATTAACGCAATCCTGGCCAGAATCCATCACATTCCAGTAGCTTAGATGAATGTTCAGTTCATCAGCCAATTCCAGTACGCCAGATTCTTCAAGCCACTTTGCTAACGGCTGATGGCTTTGCGCCGCCAAATCCACCAGAATGCGCTGTTCAGGGTTCGCCAAAGCCGTCTCAACGATGGCATCCAGACTTTGGTAATTGTCAATCAGGCTGGGTGAGGCGTAATCGGCATAAAAACGCAGTAACGAACCATGCGAACGGTCGGTATCAAAACCCATGAACGGTATTTTATGATCTATCATAAATTGCGCCAGCACACGGGCAAGCACAGATTTCCCTACCCCGCCTTTTTCGCCGCCGATAAGATGAATATGACTCATTGTTTCTCCTTAAATGTCTAGTGTTATGGAAACCTCTAATTATGCACTTCGACAAGCTCAGTGCGAACGGTTTTATCGTTAAATCAGTTAGTTATCCGTTCGTACTGAGCCTGTCGAAGCATGATCGGATAATTTTTAGAAGTCCCCTTATGTCTCAACGGGGACGCAAGCGCCGCTCATAAACAAACGGTAAGCGCAACACATCAACCGATACCGACAGTGTATGCTGGCCGCCGCCAAAGGCGATGCCTTTTAATGGGGTCACATCCGAATAATCTCGCCCCCAGGCCAGGGTAATATGTTGCTCATGCGGCAAGGTATTGTTGGTGGGATCAAACTCCAGCCAACCCATATCAGGGATATAAACGGCAAACCAGGCATGTGAGGCATCCGCGCCGACCAACCGCTGTTGGCCAGGTTCAGTGATGGTTTCGATATAACCACTGATGTAACGCGCGGCAATGCCATAGCTGCGTAAACAGGCGATGGCCAAATGGGCAAAATCCTGACACACCCCGCGCTTGTGTGACAGAACCGCCGACAACGGCGTGGCAATAGTGGTAAAGCTTGGATCATAGGTGAAATCGGTGAAAATACGCTGCATCAAATCCTGGACAACATCAACCAAGGGGCGATTAGGCAAAAAAGAGCTTTGGGCGTAGTGTCTTAATTCAGCGCTAGTGACCACCATCGGTGAATCCAGCACATATTGCTGTGCGTCCAGCAATTCAAGGGTTTTATCTGGATTGATTGATTGCTGCTGAATTTGACCTTGCTGGCTTTGCATCTGTGCTTGCAGGGGGATATGGCGCAACAGTGCCTGTACACTTTCCCACGAGCACAGGTTAATACCCAGGTGGGTTTGCTTGGGAAAGACAATAACCTCGCTCATGCAGGTGACCGTCAGTTCGGTATGCGCCTGTTGAACCGCGAAATAGGTGACGTGATTGCCAAAAAAATCCACCCGTTCGATAAAATCGCTAGGTCTGGGGTTGATGTCAAAGTGGCTGGACTGGCATTCTTGCCGCCAAAAATCACGCGGATGCAAACGGGCCTCGTTTTGGCATAAGCCTACCGGCTGGCTATAATGGTAATGGGTGGTGTGCGTTATCCGATATCTCACAGTTCCTCTTCCTGGCTATTCAGCAGCAATAATTGTGACGACTGGGAGTGGCTAAAATAGGTTTGTGCGATGTTATCGGCAATTTTCCACAGTAAACGGGCGGTATCCGATAACAGCTGTTCCAACTCAGTATAAACGTAGGCAGTGGCATCGATTTGCGTCAGTTCCAGTGCTTTGCTAAGGCGTATACCCGTGTAAGCTTGCAGGATTAAACGCTCGCAATCACTTAACTGGCTTTTGGCACAGTCCTTGGGTAATGCCTGGAAATGCTGGGTTAATTGTTGCAGCTGGTAAGCCAGCGAACGTGGATGCGTTTCATCAAACAACAACAATTCCAATACCATCGCTAGCGCAATAGATGCACGGTAGCGGCGCTGGTAAAGACTTAAGCTGTCCGTTGTCAGCAATACCACCTCCAGCACCTGGTTTTGCAACGCATCAGGATGTTTTTGCACTACTGTCGCCCGCAGCAAAGCAACAAGAGCGAGGGCGCGTTCCAGCCTACGTCCGCTATCCAGCATTAACCAGGCGGCCTCACGGGTCATATTCTCGCTGGTTAAGCCGGTAAACGCCACAATCCCGGTAATCAGCTCATCCAGGTGGGTTTGTAATTGCTCAATCGTGCAGTCAGCATTCACAACCTTTGCGTACCAGCGTCGGCGGATATTATCAATACTGCGCCAGGTTTCTTGTGACCACAAATCACGGATACTGTTGGCAGATTGCACCAGGGCATGGATATTGGCGGACAGCGTACCGGTTTGATTGTCTTTGGCCAGCGCCAGCAATTCGGCTTGTGGCACTTTAAGCGCCTGTAAATCCGCTTTGATAAACCCTGGGTAAGTGCCGGTAACTTGCGTTAACGCACGTAATAATATCGCCAGACAATCGGCATCAATGGCGGCTTTATAATCGGGTGTTTCCAGCAGTTTAATGAGCGTGGTACGCAGTAAACGGGTTGAAGCCTCGGTGCGTTCAAGATGTCGACCCACCCAGAACATGTTATCAGCGGCGCGGCTGGTTAATGGCTCAGTGACTGCCAAGAGCTGTATTGAACGGGTTGGTTGTGTCCATACGCTATCAGGTTTGTCCGGTTCTGACGATAAAACCCAGGTATCTTTGCTAATACCGCCAGCCTGATTTGAAACGCTGAATGCGTCTTTTTGACGGGCAACCCGTGTCAGTCCCCCCGGCATGACGGCATAATTCCCGCCATTAGCCACAACAAAGGTGCGCAATACCGCATGTCGCGGCTCGACATGATGGTCAATAAACGCGGGCAAGGTGGAAAAACTGACCTGTTCCTGGCCGATATAATAATGAGGCTTGGCAGTAATGCGGGCGCGTAAGTCTTCTTTTTCCTGTTGGCTTAACAAACCGCCAAAGACAGCATAATCGCCATGACTACGGTTGATAGGTTTAATAACCAAGCGGTCGATATTTTGCAAGACAAAATCGCGTTCGCGGTGTTGGCCGCACCACCAAGTGGCTACCGAAGACAGCTTCAATTCCTGGTTTAGAAAATGGCGGCATAAGCGCGGTAAAAAAGCCAGCAAAGCCGGATTTTCCAAAACACTGCTGCCCAAAGGATTGGCAATCGCCACATTGCCACGGCGGACCGCTTCCAGCAAACCCGCAACCCCCAGCCGTGAACTACTGTTTAATTCCAGCGGATCGCAAAAAGAATCATCTACACGTCGTAAAATAACATCCACCACTTGCAAACCCTCAAGGGATTTAAGCCAGACAGTGCCATCGCGTACCGTTAAATCATCGCCTTGCACCAAGGTAAAACCATGGTGTGCCGCTAAATAAGCGTGTTCAAAATAAGTTTCGTTGAGCGGGCCGGGAGTTAAGATGACGATGCGTGGTGCTTCTTTATTATGTGGCGCAATGTCTGCCAGCTCTTTCCGTAGGGCTTTAAAAAATCCCGACAGCCGCTGTACGTGGGTTTCGCGAAAAATATCGGGCAACACCCGCCGCATCACCCTGCGATTTTCCAAGGTGTAACCAGCACCCGATGGCGCTTGGGTACGGTCATCTAAAACCCATACCCGCCCGTTAGCGCCTCTGGCAAGATTGGCTGAATACAGTGTTAAATGCCGCTGTTGCTGAGCCAACGCACCAACGCAAGGCCTTAAAAACCCCGTATGCCCATAAATCAGCTCACTGGGAAGTAAGCCTTTTTTCAGTAGCGTTTGTTTACCGTACAGATCTTTTAAAATCAGATCCAGAAGGTCGGCGCGTTGTTTAAGTCCTGCTTCAATGGTTAACCATTCCTCACTGCCAATCAGTGATGGAATCGGGTCTAGCCGCCAGGGTTGGGTAAGCTTTTGGGCATCACCATAAACATTATAAGTAACGCCATTTTTGCGTAACAGCCGCTGCGCTTCGCGGCGAACCTGCTCCAGCTCGCTTTCGCGCAGGGTGTCCAGCGTATCCATAAAACGTTCCGAATACGGTAACGCCTTGGTTTCTGTGCCAGGTATTTCACCATAAACACCTAGCTGCGTCGCGTAATATTGCCCCTCATTCATGGGCTGCGCCTTTCACTTTACGCAAAATTATTCCTTCACTCGCATTGAAAAATACATGTCATTCAAGACCGTTGATCAACATCCTGATAACGTCGCAGCGTTTCACCCACATAAATTTGGCGTGGACGGGTAATGGTGACTTGTTTGGCGTGCAACATTTCCCGCCAATGTGCCAGCCAACCAGGCATACGGCCAATGGCAAACAGCACCGTGAACATATTGGTCGGTATACCCGCCGCCCGCAGGATTAAACCGGAATAAAAATCCACATTGGGGTAGAGTTTACGCGAGATGAAATAATCATCTTTTAATGCAATTTCTTCCAGTCGCCGAGCAATATCAAATAATGGATCAGTCATGCCGGACTTATTCAACAGCTTATCGCATTGTTGTTTTAAGACCTGGGCACGCGGGTCAAAATTTTTATAGACCCGATGGCCAAAGCCCATCAGTCGGCTGGTAGAATTTTTGTCTTTGGCCTGGTTGATAAATTCCGTGCCATCGCCGCCATCGGCATGGATTTGCTCCAGCATTTGAATCACTTGCTGATTAGCCCCGCCATGCCGTGGCCCCCACAACGCACAAATACCGGCTGAAGCCACCGCGTACACATTGGCCATGCTGGAGCCAGCGGTACGCACCGATGAGGTACTACAGTTTTGTTCATGATCAGCATGCAGGATAAAAAACATATCAATCGCCCGCACAATATCTTCATCCAGCTCGTAATCGCGCACGGGGGAGGCGAACATCATGTTGAGAAAATTGCGGGTATATTTCAGCTTGTAAGACGGATAAATCAACGGCTCGCCGATGGATTTTTTATAGGAAAACGCGGCAATGGTGCGTACCTGCGACACCAAATTGGCGACAATCTGAATTTCGGTGGCGCTGTCCAGCTCATCAGGAATAGGATAAAACGTGGACAACGAGGCCACCATCGTTGCCAGTATGCCCATCGGATGAGAGCCACGCGGGAAACCATTAAAAAAATGGTGCATGTCTTCGTGAATAATGGATGACTCATTCAAACGGGTTGAGAATTGCAGCAATTGCTCGGCTTTCGGTAACTCACCGTGCAGTAGCAGGTAAGCAACCTCCACGAAACGTGATTTTTCGGCCAATTCCTCAATCGCATAACCACGGTAGCGCAAAATACCTTTGTCGCCGTCGATGTAAGTGATGGCGCTTTCACACGCGCCGGTATTGCCGTAACCTTCATCCAGTGTGATGTAGCCGGTTTCAGCACGTAACTTGGAAATATCAATGGCTTTTTCGCCTTCAACCCCCACCGATGTTGGCAGGGTGTAAGTTTTATTCTCCAGGGTTAAAGTAGCAGGAGACAGTGTGTGCAATTTATCAGTCATTTAAAATATCTCTCTAGTTTAATCATTCCGTTACCCTAAAAACCGAATCATTATCAGCGATTTTTATGGCGTAAATCCAACGTAAATGGATATTCGTTGCTTAATTCTTCAACCGGTGGTGCCATCGGTCTTTGGCTGGCCGTGTTAACTTTGAACGAGGTTTCTGTGCCTTTGGGCTTGGCGACAAAAGGCGGTGGAGCGACAGCGCCTGGCGTATGGCCATAATCCCAAAAACGGGTGATACGACGGGTTTCGGCAGCAAAATCATTGACTGGGAAGTCGTCATAACTGCGCCCCCCCGGATGCGCCACATTGTACGTACAGCCACCTACCGAATGGCCATTCCAGGTATCAATCACATCGAACACCAACGGCATGTGCGGCGCTATGGTAGGGTGTAAAGCAGACGGCGGTTGCCAGGCACGATAACGCACCCCCGCCACGTATTCACCCTTACGACCGGTCGTGCGCATCGGTAAACGTCGGCCATTACTGGTAATCACGTAGCGACCTTCGGTCATTCCCGTCACCTTGACCTGAATACGCTCAACAGAGGAATCGACATAACGCGCCGTGCCGGTACTGCTAACTTCTTCACCCAGTACATGCCAGGGTTCAATGGCAAAACGCAATTCCATATCAATGCCATCCACCAGCGTATTACCGTAACGGGGAAAACGGAACTCAAAGAACGGCTCCAGCCAGTCCAATTCAAAATTGAAACCGGCGCGTTGCAAATCTTTGCACACCTGTTGCAGATCTTCGCGGACATAATGAGGTAGCATGAAACGGTCATGCAATTCAGTCCCCCAGCGCACCAGGTCGTGTTGATAGGGTTCACGCCAGAACCAGGCAATCAGGGTGCGCAGCAACAGGTTTTGTACCAGCGACATCCGTGCATGGGGCGGCATTTCAAACGAGCGCAGTTCCAGAATACCCAAACGTCCGGTCGAGCTGTCCGGTGAGTACAACTTATCGATACAAAATTCCGAACGGTGCGTGTTGCCAGTGATGTCGGTTAACAAATGCCGTAGCAAGCGATCAACCAACCACGGTTCAGGCACTTCGCCGGTAGGTATTTGCTGAAAGGCAATTTCCAGTTCATACAATTTTTCATCGCGGCCTTCATCAACACGCGGTGCCTGACTGGTAGGGCCAATAAACATACCGGAGAATAAATATGATAAGCCCGGATGATGTTGCCAGTAAGTAATCAAGCTGCGCAGTAAATCGGGGCGGCGCAATATCGGACTGTCCGACGGTGTTTCTGCCCCCAGTGTGATGTGGTTGCCACCACCGGTACCCGTATGTCGGCCATCCTGCATAAATTTTTCTGTGCCCAATCGGGATTGTCGGGCTTCTTCATACAGTAGCGTGGTTTTATCAACCAGCTCTTGCCAGCTTTTGGAAGGGTGAATGTTCACTTCAATAACACCAGGATCAGGCGTAACCATCAAACGTTCTATGCGATAGTCGCGCGGTGGCTCGTAGCCTTCCAGCACAACGGGAATCTTTAAATTGTCGGCAGTGGCCTCGATAGCGGCGACCAGTTCCAAATAATGTTCCAGATACGTGAGCGGTGGCATAAAGACGTAAAGCCGACCTTCACGCACTTCGACACACATTGCCGTATGAGGTACATCGACAGTTGCTGTGGGTTCGTCGCCGATGGCCTGTGTATTTTCCTCTAAAGGCGTCTTGGCGTTTTTTTGAAAAGTACTGTAACGCCTGGCGACTTCACCGTAATAATCCCCCAGTTCCGGCAGGTCGTCAAACAGGCTTTGTGGCTCCTGGGTATCGCGTTTATCGGGTGCAACCCAGGGTAAGCTGGACAGCGGTAAACGCAAGCCCATCGGCGAATTGCCTGGCACCAGGAACATGGCGTCGCGACGAAACGTCCACGGGCCGCTTTTCCAGCTCTGTGCCGCCCAGTTCCATTGCACAGGCAAGACAAAACCGACCGGTTCGCCTAAATCGCCATCGAGTAAATGGGTCAGGGTTTTGCGTTCAATGCTGTCTTTTAAATTGTAGGTTAACGGATCAACGTTGTCCGGCAGCGTACCTTCTTGCCAGCAATAATAGAAGCTGTCTTCAAAGGCATTGACGATATATTTAGGCTTCAGTCCTAAACGCAAAGCGATTTGAGTAACAAATTCCTGCGCCTGCTCCACCACCACGCCGTAATTGCGGTTGATGTCGGCCAGTAACGCGGGATTACGCCACACCGGTTCGTTATCTTTGCGCCAAAAAATACCGTATTGCCAGCGAGGTACGGGTTCCCCTGGATACCATTTACCCTGGCCGTAATGCAGCATGGCACCGATGGCAAAGCGATCACGCAACCGCAAGGTCAAAGCCTGTGCGCGTTCACGCTTATGAGCGCCATCGGCATGGGTATTCCATTCGTCGCCCGCCATATCATCCACAGACACAAAGGTGGGTTCGCCGCCGATGGTGAGGCGGACATCATTGTCCTGTAAATTTTGGTCGACAGCGTGTCCCAAGGCATCAATACGTGCCCACTGGTCATCAGTATAAGGCTTGGTAACCCGTGGGTCTTCGTGTAAGCGGGTGACGCTGTTGCTAAACTCAAACGTCACTTCACATTTATCGGTCGCACCGGAAACCGGTGCAGCACTGGCGGGATCTGGAGTACACGCCAAAGGAATATGGCCTTCTCCTGTCAGTAACCCAGAAGTCGGGTCTAAACCTATCCAGCCTGCACCAGGGATATAGACTTCAGTCCAGGCATGTAAATCGGTAAAATCCTGTTCGGGGCCAGAGGGGCCATCCAGGGATTTGAGGTCGGCGGTGAGCTGTACCAGATAGCCGGAAACAAAGCGGGCAGCAAGCCCCAGTTTGCGTAGTATCTGCACCAGTAGCCAAGCTGAATCGCGGCACGAGCCACTGAGTTTTTCTAAAGTCTCTTCGCAGCTTTGGATGCCGACTTCCATGCGAATGTTGTAGCTTAGGCCGGTAAAGACCTTGCGATTGACATCAACGATAAAATCATTAATCGAGCGTTCGGCAATATCAAACTCATTGATCCACTGATTAAGCAACACACCATTTTCGGTTTGCTCTAAATACGGTTGCAGCTCCTTCTCGGTCAGTGAATCATAATTAAACGGATAATTTTGCGCATAGTCTTCCACAAAAAAATCAAACGGATTGATGGTAGTTAAATCGGCAATAATTTCGACTTCCACGCTTAATTTTTGGCAGCTTTCAGGGAAGACCACCCGTGCCAGGATATTACCAAAGGGGTCTTGTTGCCAATTAATAAAATGATTTTTAGGTTCAATGCGCAGAGTATAGGCTTTAATCGGTGTCCGGCAATGTACCGCCGGACGCAGGCGAAATATATGCGGCGATAAGGTGACCATTCGGTCAAATTGATACACGGTTTTGTGGCTGATAGCGACTCGAACAGTCATATTATTTTTTTCCTGTTTTTGCGATTACGGGCTGGATTAATAGCCCAAAATGCATCCTATGGGTAATGAATTTCCAAAATGTAGGTGGTTCTGATTATTGCCCGCTTTTTACGAGACAGAAACACGGGATGATGTTGCCCATAACGCTACAATCATCCTAAAAAATAAAAAAGCACAAGTTGTTTTCATTATCGATTCTCAATTAGTTACGATTACTTAAAAATAAAGCAATAAATGCGCCATTATTAATTTCTTGTAAATACATTGAAAATCAGTTGATCGGTAACATATCGCAATATTTAACATGATCATTTTAGGTGCGCTCTCGCGCCTTTATGGTGCAATCGGTTCAGGTAAAAATTAAAATCGGTTTTGCACAATAACGGTCATAGACTAATGAAATTTGAATTAAATTGGTGCAATTTATAGGGTTTTAATGTTAAGTAAATATTCCATTTTTAAAATAAGACCTTGTTTAAAAACTATTTAATATCATTATTACAGAGTTGGCATAAAAATAGCTTAGTAAATTATGTTATCGACGTAACTTACCTCTCCTGGTAACCCCCTGCTTGCTAGCCTAAAGCACCCACGCATTACCTTAACTCGACGGGGTAATGCGTTTTTTTTATCTTGCTTCTACAGCATCCAAAACACACAATGCCGTCATATTGACAATGCGCCGCACAGTGGCCGATTGGGTAAGAATATGCACGGGTTTCGCACAACCCAGCAATACGGGGCCGATAGCAATGCCATTGCCAGCGGCAACTTTGAGCAGATTATAAGCGATATTAGCCGCATCAATCGTTGGTAATACCAAAAGATTAGCACTGCCTTGCAGGGGTGAATTCGGCATCAGTTGTTTCAATATATCAAAATCCAGTGCCGTATCGCCGTGCATTTCACCGTCAACTTCCAGATTTGGTGCTTGCGTTTGCAGAAGGGCAAGTGTGTCGCGCATTTTTTGCGCTGATTCGGTGCTACCTGAGCCAAAGTTAGAATGCGATAGCAACGCAACACGCGGTATTAAACCAAATCGCCGCATTTGTTCCGCCGCCAGCAGCGTTATTTCGGCGAGTTGTTCCGCAGTAGGATTTTCATTGATGTGGGTATCCACCAGAGCAATCTGCCGTTCGGGCAAAATCAACACGTTCATCGCAGCATAAACATTAACACCCGGCCGTTTGCCCAGCACATGGTTAATATAATGCAGGTGCAGGCCGGTCGCGCCAAACGTGCCACAGATCATCCCGTCAGCATCGCCTTTATGCACCATCATGGCACCGATCAGCGTATGTCGGCGGCGCATTTCCAGTTTGGCATATTGCTCGGTGACACCTTTACGAATGGTCATCTGCAAATAGGTTTGCCAATAATCACGATAGCGCTCATCGTGCTCTGGGTTCACGATTTGAAAATCAATACCGGGTTTAAGCCGTAAGCCGAATTTTTTAATACGCCGTTCCAAAATAGCGGGACGGCCTATTAAAATCGGGTTGGCAATTTTCTCATCGACAATGATTTGCAAGGCTCGCAGAATGTTTTCTTCTTCGCCCTCTGCAAAAACAATGCGCTTTTTAGCGGCTTCGACGTGCTTGGTAAGTTGAAAAATAGGCCGCATAAACGTACCGCTATGATAGGCGAATTGCTGTAGATGCTCGATATAGGCTTGCATGTCCACAATAGGCCGTGTTGCCACGCCAGAATCTTGCGCGGCTTTGGCAATGGCGGGCGCAATTTTGGTCATTAAGCGGGGATCAAACGGCATCGGAATCAGATAATCAGCCCCGAAAGACAGATTGCTGACCCCATAAGTTTTTGCCACAACGTCAGATTGTTCGGCTTGCGCCAAATCGGCAATCGCCTGCACCGCCGCCATTTTCATCGCCAGATTAACGGTGGTCGCCCCGCAATCCAGTGCGCCCCTGAAGATATAGGGAAAACATAAAACATTATTCACCTGGTTGGGATAATCAGAACGGCCTGTCGCGATAACGGCATCATCGCGTACCGCCTTAATTTCTTCCGGCAGAATTTCAGGGGTAGGATTAGCCAAGGCGAAAATTAACGGCCTATCTGCCATACGTTTAACCATGTCCTGCTTTAACACGCCACCTGCGGATAAACCCAGAAAAATATCGGCGTTCTTTATGACCTCCGCTAGACTACGTGCGTCGGTTGCCTGGGCAAAACGGGCTTTATCAGGATCCATTAATTCAATACGCCCTTGATACACCACGCCGGCCAAATCGGTCACAAAAATATTATCGATTGGAAATCCCAGCTCAACCAGTAGATTTAAACACGCCAGCGCAGCCGCGCCCGCACCAGACACCACCAATTTACAGTGTTTAAGGTCTTTGCCAACCACTTTTAAGCCATTTAACAGTGCCGCCGCCACGATGATAGCGGTACCGTGCTGATCGTCATGAAACACCGGAATCTTCATGCGTTCGCTGAGTTTGCGTTCGATATAAAAGCATTCCGGAGCCTTAATGTCTTCCAGATTAATGCCGCCAAAAGTGGGTTCTAAAGCGGCGATGATGTCGCACAACCGATCAGGATCGGGTTCATTAATTTCCAGATCAAACACATCAATCCCTGCAAATTTTTTAAACAATACCGCCTTGCCTTCCATAACCGGCTTCGATGCTAACGGGCCAATATTACCCAAACCCAATACTGCTGTGCCATTGGTGACTACGCCAACCAGATTGCCTCGTGCGGTGTACTTAAAGACATTGGCAGGGTCGATAACAATTTCATCGCATGCCGCCGCCACGCCAGGCGAATAGGCTAATGCCAGATCACGTTGATTGGTTAAATGCTTGGTGGGGGTAACGCTGATTTTTCCGGGAGTGGGAAACTGGTGATATTCAAGAGCGGCTTCGCGTAATGACAAGTGCTGGTTTTCTTTGGGATCAGGGGATGATGTCATGCGTCGAGCATTCCTTGTGGCTGGCTTAAAAGGACGCTGATTTTAACAGAAACTACTTCCATTCAGTGGGTACTGAAAAAATTAAGAACCGAAGGTGACGACTACTGCAAGGGGCACTTTTTTAGTGCGAAAAATTAAAAACTCACGCCATCTTGGTGCAAATGTCAGGCTATCTTTCATGACATTTAATTCGTACTGCGCGGTATGACTTAGGCACTCCCCACTTTAGGTTAGTTAACTTATTGGCTCGATTATTGCTTTTATTCAATAACACTTACTATCAAAAAGGGGAATAACATGACTGGAAATACTGCACGGGCTGTTCAAAACATCACTAAAGGTGCGCTGTATTATGTCCATGTGTTTTATCCGTTAACCAATGCCACCGCAGATAAAGCACGATAGTTTTATCTCCGTGCAGCGTGACGGTTCGGTTATCTCTGAATTTAACGGCAAGGTATTGGTGCAAGGCGAACCGGACGGCTTTTCCTTCCCCAATGATGGCATACGCTCTATCTTTGGAGCATGTAGCTATGCTGCATGAGATGTCATCAGCCCTGCGTATATCATGACTATCGACAACGGTATTCCTACGGTTTTTGTCTCCTGGACAGGCGAAGCGCTGGATAAAAAAACACCGTTGCTGCGTGCCAATGCCGCCTATCGCTTTTTACGTCGTCTTTTTTTAACCTACAAATCTATAGAAATTTTGTTATGAGTGATTTACAACTTATTTGGGTAGCCATGTGTGTTGTACTGGTGTTTTTTATGCAGGCGGGATTCGCCTTTTTGGAGGCAGGTGCGGCGCGTGCAAAGAATTCGGTTAATGTACTGATGAAAAACTATATGGATATGTGTGTGGGGGGCTTGATTTTCTGGGCAGTGGGCTTTGGCTTGATGTTTGGTGACAATACCACGGGCTGGATGGGGATCGATCATTTTTTTCCACAACGCTTTACCACTGTTGAAGCCGTTAAGTTGGCTTACCAAACCATGTTTGCAGCAACGGCTGCCACCATAGTCAGTGGTGCGGTGGCTGAACGCATGCACTTTAACGCCTATTTTATTTTTAGTGCCTTGGTAACCGGCATTATTTACCCCGTGTTTGGTAGCTGGGCCTGGAATGAAAAGGGGTGGTTAACAAAATTAGGCTTCATCGATTTTGCCGGTTCAACGGTTGTACATTCAATTGGTGCGTGGTGTGCTTTGGCGGGTGTGATGGCTTTAGGGCCGCGTTTAGGACGCTATTCAAGACAGGGAGAAACCCGCGCAATCCCAGGACACAACCTGCCTTTGGTCGCCTTGGGCGGATTTATTTTATGGATGGGCTGGTTTGGTTTTAATGGTGGCAGTATCAGCACTCTGGAAAAAAATAACTTGGGGCTGGTGCTGCTAAATACTCATTTAGGTGGTTGTGCAGGTGGCGTGGGCGCATTATTTTTTATGGCGGTCAGAAAGCAGCCGGTATTAATGTCCGCTACGGTAAATGGGAGTATTGCCGGCTTGGTTAGCATCACGGCGGGGGCGGCTTATTTTTCGCCGTTTTCATCTATTCTGGTGGGTTTTGCTGGCGGTATTTTTTATCTGTTAGGGGTCAATCTGTTAGATCGTTTGCAACTGGATGATGTGGTCGGTGCTATTGCTGTACATGGCTTTGGCGGTGTCTGGGGAACGCTGGCAGTGGCCTTGTTTCCGCAGGGTGCATTTTCTTATTCGACGTTATTCGTGCAGCTGACCGGTGTCATCGTCGCGTTTGTTTGGGCCTTTCCTATGGCATTCCTGTTCTTTAAGCTGTTGGATGCCTGGTTAGGGGTGAGGGCATCCACACTGCATGAGCAACGGGGGCTGGATTATTCCGAACATTTTGAAATCGGCTATCCTGAATTTCAAAAACGCCTGGATTCAAATGATAATTGAGCACGCCCGATGACGGATATAAAAAAGCGCAGAAGGCAAGTCAGCTGGCTTTGTTTTCAGCCGTATTTATCTGAAGAGCAACGTGTTGAGGCGATCCAGATATTAGACCGGGACTATCAAACTGAGGGTATGAGCAGTTTGATCGCTTACGTGACCCGAATCTGTTCCGAGTTTGGTATTGATATGTCAAACAGAATAGCTTTGTATGGCCAGTTTCGTGAACTGATGAAAGAGGAAACAGTGCTATCGATAGACCCTTTGTCATTTGGTGTTGAAAGAGACCATGATGAATTGCGGCAAAAACAGGCTGAACCGAAGCTATCACCGTTTAAAACAGACCCCGCAGATTCGACAGTAGCACCGAAACTAACGGCGCATACCGTGATATTTATTTATTTTATGAAACAAGTCTACACACATCTAGCAGAAAAATCGGCGCTATTTCAGGTTCTTAAAGAGTTGTCCCTGGATAAAAGACAGGGCAAGAAAGACATGGCTGACAACGTTAATCGGTGGGCTGGCAATCCTAATAATTTTGCCTGGGCTGTCGGGCTGGATGAAAAAACGCTGGCTAGCCTGGTGCATTTGGTTTACACGGGTTTGTGTGAAATTCTGGGCCCTATTCATGCCGATGAGTGTTTTCATAAGGCCATCGCCCAGTGTGAAAAACTGCCGGAAGCCAAAGCTTTTTCACCGTCCCGTTTTCTATGATTGCCGCTTGGCTTATCTACAACATAATCATTCAGTTCCCCTCTTTGAAAAAGAGGGGTTAGGGGAGATTTTTTAAATAAATCCCCTTCAATCCCCCTTTTCAAAGGGGGAAGTGAATACATACTCCAAAACGACTGAGGAAGCCGGCATCCACCATAATATCTCTAAAATTCGTCGTGACTATAACGCCTGGGTTGCCAACGAAACCATGGAAGATTACGCCTTGCGCTTTGCACCGAGGACGTTTCGTAAATGGTCTGAATTTCAGGTGGCAAACACGGCTTTTGGTTCGACTTCGTTTCTGGTATTGGAAGCGATTGGGGGTTTTTTATCGATCAACTATGGTTTTACCAATGCGGTGTGGGCCATTTTAGCGGTGGGTTTAATCATTTTTATTACCAGCTTCCCGATCAGTTATTATGCCGCCCGCTATAACATTGATATTGATCTATTAACCCGTAGCGCAGGTTTTGGTTATATTGGCTCGACCGTGACTTCGCTGATTTACGCGTCTTTTACTTTCACCCTGTTCGCGCTCGAAGCTTCTATCATGTCGCTGGCCATCGAGCTGTATTTTCACATGCCTGTTTTCATTGCGCACATTATCAGTGCAGTTACGGTTATCCCCCTGGTCACCTTCGGGATTACCACCATTAGCCGCTTGCAACTGTGGACGCAACCGCTGTGGTTATTGTTGCTGATAACCCCGTATGTCGCGGTGTTTATGCGTGAACCTGAAGCTGTCATGACCTTACAAACCTACTTCTGGATTGCGGGTAGCGGCCAGGGTTTTAACTGGTTGCTGTTTGGCAGTGCCACAACCATTGCTTTTTCCATGGTGGCGCAAATTGGCGAGCAGGTGGATTTTTTGCGTTTTATGCCAGAACTCACGGCCAAAAACCGGACGCGCTGGTGGCTGGCGACAATAACCGCAGGCCCTGGCTGGATACTATTCGGCATGTTACGTCAGCTCGGCGGTGCGTTACTCGCCCATCTTGCCATACGCCACGGCATTACATCTGCCCATGCCCATGAGCCGACCCAAATGTATTTGGTCGCTTACAAGGAATTGTTTGATAGTACTACCGGCTTGGCGGTGACAACGTTATTTGTGGTTATTTCCCAACTTAAAATTAACGTCACCAATGCTTATGCAGGGTCATTGGCCTGGTCAAATTTTTTCTCACGCTTAACGCACAGCCATCCGGGTCGGGTGACCTGGCTATTTTTCAATGTTGCCATCGCACTGTTGCTGATGGAATTCGGTGTCTTTAGCGCACTGGAAAAAGTCCTGGGCTTGTTTTCCAATGTCTCAATCGCCTGGATCAGTGCGGTTGCCGCTGATTTACTCATCAATAAACCCTTGGGGCTTAGTCCCAAAAGAGTTGAATTTAAACGGGCTTATTTACCTGATCTTAATCCCGTGGGTACGCTTTCCACGCTGTTGGCATCGATTATTTCTATCCTGGCTTATCTGGGTTTATTCGGCCAATATGCACAGGCATTTTCTGCCTTTATCGCTTTAGGTTTGGCCTTCATATTAGTGCCTTGCATTGCCAAACTGTATGGCCGCAAACGCTATCTTACCCGCCCGCGTTTTCACGGCAAACACGGTAGCCACAGTGAATGCAGCATTTGCGCCAACGCTTTCGAACACGAAGACATGGCGTATTGCCCGTTTTATGAAGGTAGTATTTGCTCGCTGTGCTGTACTTTGGATTCGCGCTGTCTGGATGCCTGTAAGCCAGGTTTTAGGATGGATGATTACCTGGGAAAACTCGCCGTCACCTGCTTACCCAAACAGCTGACGATGACGGCACGCTTAAGGTTAATACGTTTCAGTCTCTTGTTTATATTTCTGACGATATTGACCAGCGTGTTTGTCGGCATTATTTACTATCAGGACTTATTGAATACCGCCCTATTTCAACCTTCATTTGATCTGTTGCTGGCAAACTTTGTGAAGGTTTATTCCTCGTTACTGGTCTTTATTGGTTTATGTACCTGGTGGTTGATCCTAAATGACGAAAGTCGACGGGTAGCCCATGAAGAAATTGCCTTGCAAACGCAACGCTTATTGACGGAGATTGCAGAACACACCAAGACTGATGCCAAATTGCAGGAAGCCACCAAGGCGGCGGACAAGGCCAATATAGCGAAAAGCCGCTTCCTCAGTACCATGAGCCATGAAATACGCACGCCGTTAAACAGTATTCTTGGCTATGCCTATATCCTGCAACAAGACCCGACGATACCCGCGCATCGTCGGCAAGCGGTCGATATTTTAAAACGCAGCGGCGACCATTTATCTTCGTTGATTGAAGACATCCTGGACATTGCCCGCATTGAAGCATGTAAGTTTGAATTCTCCAAGGAGTCCATCGATTTTCCCTTTTTTATTGAACATTTACTGAGTATTTTTAGGCCACAGGCAGAAAGCAAGGGCTTGACTTTTCATTGCCAGATTATGAACACCTTGCCGCAACGGGTGAGGGGTGATGAAAAACGAGTCGGACAAATACTAATCAATTTATTAGGTAATGCGATCAAATTTACCACAACTGGTGAGGTTATATTTCGCATTGGCTACAGTTGCGGTGTGACTACATTTCAGGTCATCGATACCGGCCCTGGCATACAGCCAGATCAGCTGGAAAATATTTTCCAGCCCTTTACCCAGATAGCACAGGACAATTTAGTGGCCGGTAGCGGCCTGGGCTTAACCATTAGCAAGGTGTTAACAGAATTGATGGGCGGTGAACTGGCGGTCAGCAGCTCTCCTGGCCAGGGTTCATCGTTTAGCGTGCGCCTTTTTCTGGCTAATCTGGGCGGCGAACAAGAAAAAATACCACAACAACCCATCGTGGGGTATCAGGGTAGGCGACAGGCTGTCCTTGTTGTGGATGACCAACCCGAACATCGCCAACTCATAAGCGATATTTTAGAACCCTTGGGATTTTATCTGCATGAAGCAATTTCAGGCCCTGATTGTCTGGACAAAATTAAGGCGAATCAACCGGATTTGATTTTACTCGACCTGTCCATGCCGGACATGGATGGACTCGAAACCGCCCACTGTTTACGCCAAAACAGCTATGTATTTCCCATTGTGATGTTAACTGCCAACGCGTATGCTTCTGACCGGGTCAGTGCCATCAATGCCGGTTGCAACGACTTTTTGGCAAAGCCCCTACAAGTCACAAAATTAATGAATAAACTCAAATTACAACTGGGCCTGACCTGGATTTATCAAGATGACGATTTGAAGATCCCCAATAAAATGATGCAGAACAAGTCCAATCTGCTCCTGCCATCTGGCCTATTGGAAGAGATGTTTGCCTTTGTACGGATTGGCGATCTTATGGGGCTAAACGCGTATCTGGACAAATTAATGCACAACAGCCCTGAATACCGGGATTTTGCACAAGCTATCCTCTTGCTCAGTAGCGAGTTTCGCCTGAGCGACATCAAAAAAATTCTGACCACCACCGCCGAGAAAACCAACCGTTATGACCAGTGAATCCCCCTCTGCTAACAGTATTGTCATGATTATTGATGATACGCCTGAAAACCTGGCTTTATTATCCGATACCCTCTCAGAATCGGGTTACCGCGTACTGGTGGCAACCGATGGCCTGTCAGCCTTGGAGCAAATTGGCTATCTAAAACCGGATATTATTTTGCTGGATGTGCTTATGCCCGGTATCGATGGTTTTGAAACCTGCCGCCGACTAAAGTCCGATCCTAAAACGGCGGCTATCCCGGTATTGTTCATGACGGCATTAAGCGAGCTGGATGATTTACTGCACGGCTTTGATGAGGGTGCTGTCGATTATCTGGTTAAGCCCATACGTCCACCGGAAGTGCTGGCCAGGGTCGAGGCGCAATTGAATCAAGTACGCAATACCCGACGTGCGGAAAGTGCTTTAAACAATAGTCCTTATGCGGCGCTGGCTGTAACGAATTTCGGCGATATCACCTGGTTACCAGAGGCGGGTTTACGGTGGTTAGGCGAATTTTTGCAGCAACCGGCCTTATCTGAAAATATCAAGCTTGGCTCCGTGTTGCCCGCTACACTGCTGGCATGGTTCACCGTGCAACAGCGTTTAGCACAAAGCGCGGAACCCACCAGTTTCGAAAGGGTTCGAGACGGGGTACATTTTTCTGTAAAACTGCTGCCTCGCCTCCATAACGATGAGTATCTTTTGTTGATGGAAAAACGCTCCGCACAGTGGAATATCGATTCCGTTAAAAACTCTTTGGGGCTGACTTTTCGGGAAGCGGAAATACTCATGTGGGTTTCCAGGGGCAAAACCAACAAAGAAGTGGGCATGATTTTGGATAGTAGCCCGCGTACAGTCAATAAACACCTGGAACATGTTTTTGAAAAGCTGGGTGTGGTCACGCGCGCGGCGGCGGTGTCTATTGTTATGCAACGGACAGCCAATTTATCCTCAATGCCAGACAGTTCAACCAGCCAGGACCTATCACTTATCGAAACCACCCCTTTATTTTAGCGGCGATGATGGCCTAATTCCAAAGTCACCGGCGAACCCTGGTTATAAATAATAATCTGTTTGCCATGTTCGTTTTCATTAGGCGAGCTGGTTTGCACCTCAAGCCCTTTGTCATCCACCTTTTTTACAGGCGCTGTTTTATCGATAGGAACGCTGGATTGGTCTTTGCTTTCTATACGTATTTCTGGCATCCAGCTCGGCGATATGACAGTTTTTTCGGCGGTGTTTTTTGACATCGGCAACGGCCACTTGAGTTGGTTTAATAAATTGAAACACACCGTACTGATATGGTCTGCCAGTTTATCGGTACTCAAAAATAGCTTGCTGGTCTGGTCAGCGGAAAAGCCCATCTTAAGTTCTGCACTTTGTTCTGGATGATCGATAGTCGTTAGTCGGCAGTCGATCGGCAGCACATCAGTTTTTTGAAAATCTAGCGCACGTGGGTCTGAATTGCCCGACGAAAAAGAAAATCCAGTCGGTGTGCTGCCATGCTCCACAGGTTTTACCGTTGCTATCAGGGTATGGCTAAATACCGTGTTTTCTTGCATTCCGATTGGGTAATGCCAGCCAAGCAAATTCTGACTGACCTGCCGCATAAGGTTTTCGGGTAATACACTCCGATCAGCAGCAGTAATCTGTAACTCAATGCGTCCCGCCTTGCTGAAATCAAACGCCTGCTGTTTTTTGACCGTTGCTGGCGCACAGGCCAGCAAGCCATAAACGGCAATGACAATGAGGTATCGTGTTGTTCTGCTAAATAGCATGATGATAAGTCTCATAAGGTTTTGCGAATTGTTCGATCATAAATGACATGGGATTTTCTGGCTATACGTCATTTAACTGATGAGTTAAATGACGCATTGTGCAAATTTCCTTTAAGCAAAATAATCCCCTTCAAGCCGTAAGTGTGGCTGCATTTGGATAAACCAAGTGCTTTACCCAATCAAGCTGACAATCAAGGGGTTTGACATGAAGGAAACAAAACAGATAAGGCAGACATTGAACAGAACGCCACTGCTTCCGGCAATAGCTTTGTTAATTTTGGCAGCAAGCCATGCAAAACCTGCCGAGGCGGGTGCTACATTTAAAATTGATGATACCAAATGGGTCAGTATTGGCGCTGGCCTGCGGACCAGTTTTCAGGCGGCGGAAGGCAAGGCCGGTGTTAATGGCAGTGACTGGAACAATGATTTTAACCTGGACAATATCCGTTTATACATGAATGCCCAGCTGCATAAATACATCAAGCTGGAATTCAACACCGATTGCCAAACCTGTGGCAACGGCGGCGAAATGCGCATTCTGGATGCTATCGGCAAATTTGAGTATAACCCGTATATTAATGTCTGGGGTGGACGGCTTTTGGTACCTGCAGAACGCCGTGAGATGAACGGGCCTTTTTACAGCGCCATTTACAATATCTTCAGTTCCGGTACCCCGTTTGAATCGGCTGATTATAATCTAACGATTAAGAACGATGGTACATCAGCCGGTTCGTTTGGCCGTGATGATGGTGCAGTAATCTGGGGAGCGGCGCTAAGTGGTCGATTGCAATATGCTTTCGGCTTTTTCCGAGGGCTAAGGGGCGGGGCCAATATTGACGACAATATCCTATATTCCCAACGTGTGGCCTACAACTTTTGGGAAGTGGAAAAAAACCCTGGCTATTATACCTCCGGTACTTACTACGGTAAGGGTGGAGACGTACTGACCGTTGCAGTTGCCAACCAGTACCAGGAAGACGGCGCAGGGACTGCACTGGATCCGGGTAATTTCCGTGGTACGTCCGTTGATATTTTGCTGGAAAAAGTTCTGGCCAACCAAGGTGTTATTACTTTTAACGGCGAGTACAAAAACTACGGTATTTCCAGTGGTTATAGTCAGGCCTCGCGTGATGCTGGCGGTGGATTTTCCATGTTTGAAGGCAATGCCTACGACTTTAGTGGCATGTACCTGTTCCCGCAAAAAATTGGTATTGGCCAGGTACAGCCCTATTTACGCTATGTGAATGTGTTACCTAGCGGCAGCACTAACCGCAACTCTTACGAAGGTGGGGTGAATTACATCATCGACGGCCATAATGCAAAAGTATCCCTCAGCTATGAATACGGCGATCTGATGTCCAAAGGCCTAAATTACAGCTCGACGGCCGCTGGTGACAGTGGCAGTGCCATCAAGCTGGGCTTCCAACTGCAAATTTAATCTGTGCAACTCAACCAGGATTATTGATATGAATAAATTATCCCAAACGTTACAAAATACCGTGGCAGCCGCTACGTTCGCTACGCTGTTGTTAATAACGGGCAATGCCAGAGCCGAAGATACCATCAAAGTGGGGGTATTACACTCCCTCTCCGGCACGATGGCGATCAGTGAAACTACCCTGAAAGACACTATGTTAATGCTTATCGATGAGCAAAACAAGAAAGGCGGACTCCTGGGCAAGAAGCTGGAAGCAGTGGTGGTAGACCCTGCTTCTAACTGGCCGTTGTTTGCCGAAAAAGCCCGCGAATTACTGACCAAAGACAAAGTGGCCGCTATTTTTGGCTGCTGGACTTCCGTGTCACGTAAATCGGTGCTGCCGGTGATTGAAGAATTGAATGGCGTGCTGTTTTATCCAGTGCAGTACGAAGGCGAGGAATCCTCTAAAAATGTTTTTTATACGGGTGCCTCCCCTAATCAACAAGCCATTCCGGCCGTTGATTATTTGATGAACGATTTGAAAGTCAAACGCTGGGTGTTGGCGGGCACCGATTATGTGTATCCACGCACCACCAATAAGATCCTTGAGGCTTATCTTAGATCCAAAGGCGTAGCCAAAAAAGACATCATGATCAATTACACGCCGTTCGGCCATTCAGATTGGCAGAGCATTGTTGCCGACATCAAGAAGTTTGGTTCAGGCAACAAGAAAACAGCGGTGGTTTCAACCATCAATGGTGATGCTAACGTGCCTTTCTACAAGGAACTGGGCAACCAGGGTGTGTCCGCTGAAAAAATCCCGGTGGTAGCGTTTTCGGTGGGTGAGGAGGAATTATCTGGCATAGACACCAAGCCACTGGTCGGTCATCTGGCCGCCTGGAATTACTTTATGAGTATCGACAGCACCAAAAATGCAGCGTTCATCAAGCAATGGCAAGATTACACCAAAAATCCTAAACGGGTGTCCAATGATCCAATGGAAGCCCACTATATCGGTTTCAATATGTGGGTGAAAGCGGTCGAGAAAGCCGGCAGTACAGACCCTGCCAAGGTGCAAGAGGCGATTATTGGCGTTGAATACCCTAACCTGACCGGTGGCACCGCCAAAATGTTGCCGAACCATCACATTAGCAAACCGGTGTTAATAGGTGAAATTCAGGACAATGGACAATTCTTAACTGTCTGGCAAACCAATACCTTGGTGGACGGTGATGCATGGTCAGACTTCTTGCCAGAAAGCAAACCGATTATTGCCGACTGGACAGCACCGATCAGCTGCGGTAATTACAATACCAAGACCAAGAAGTGTTCAGGGCAGAACTACAAGTAGCAGGGCTGGTTGTGTAGAGACGCAAAATCTTGGTAAAGTTTACTTCCCCCTTTGGAAAAGGGGGATTGAGGGGAATTTATTTAAAAAATCTCCCCTAACCCCTCTTTTTCAAAGAGGGGAACTGTGAACAATGACATGGCAATCTTGCGCCTCTACTCTACGGATTTTTCACGCAGAGAAAGAGAACATGAAACCGAACTTTACCAGGTGCTGTTGTTGCTTGATGGCAATACTCATGCTGCTGTTACCAAGCTTAACACTCAGTGAAGACAGTGCAAATGAGGCCGTCTACACGGCAGCGCTGGCAAGGCTAAATGCTACGTCCATGACTGAACGCAGTGCAGCGATAGATCAGCTGGCGGCGGTGAAAGCCCCGCGCGCGATTGTGATTTTGCAGGCCTTGTTGGACGGACACTTATTTAATCTTATCCTTGAGAATAAGCTGGTGATCGGTACGGAAATTGATGCCGGTTATAAGCTGATTGATGCTAAAAGTGGGCAAGATTTAGGGATTGCGGCGCGGGAGGCTACGCAAAAAATTAACCTCAATAATAGCCTCAGAGTTTCTTTACGTAAAACCCTGGGTCGTTTGCAGCTTAATGCGAACGAAGCCAAGGCAAGAATGAATGCCGTGCAAGCCATTGCCAAAGACATAGATTCAGAAAGTCTGGCATTGCTACGTGAACGGCTGGTTGTCGAAAAAGATGTCGGCGTACAGGATGAAATCAGATTGGTGCTAGGATTGGAACAGTTAAACAGTACCGACAAAACCGAGCGTTTAGGGGCGATAGATTTATTAAAAGATCAGGCTAATCAGGAGGTAGTTAACCGTTTGAATGCGCTACAGGATCAAGACACTGAGGGCCAGTTTGCAGAAACGGATGTGGATGTCCGCAACTATGCCAAGGCGGCTTTGGTGAAAATCAATGCGCGGTTAAAAGTGTATGCGGCCATAGAAACCCTGTTTTTTGGTTTAAGCCTGGGTGCGGTGCTGGTATTGGCGGCGATTGGTCTGGCGATTACTTTTGGTGTGATGGGCATCATTAATATGGCGCATGGCGAATTGATGATGCTGGGTGCGTATACCACGTATGTCATGCAACAGCTTATGCCGGATCACTTGGGCTGGGCATTGATACTGTCTATTCCGGCGGCGTTTGTAATCTCAGCGTTGGTGGGCATTGCCATTGAGCGCGGTATTATCCGTTTTCTTTATGGACGGCCTCTGGAAACCTTGCTGGCAACCTTTGGAGTCAGCCTGTTTTTACAGCAAACGGTACGCTCTATTTTTTCACCGTTAAACCGCAGCGTTGCCAGTCCTGAATGGATGAGCGGCACCTGGCAGATCAACGATTTCCTTTCCTTAACCTGGAATCGCTTTTATATCCTGGTGTTTTGTTTTCTGGTATTTGCGTTACTGCTGCAAATTCTCAAGCGTACTCGCTTGGGTCTGGAAGTGCGGGCTGTTGCGCAAAATCGCACCATGGCCAAAGCGATGGGGATACCCACAGCGCGTGTTGATGCGCTAACGTTTGGCCTAGGCTCCGGTATTGCAGGGATTGCCGGTGTAGCCCTCAGTCAGATTACCAATGTCGGCCCAAACTTGGGACAGGCCTATATTGTCGATTCCTTTATGGTGGTGGTGTTTGGTGGTGTGGGTAATCTTTGGGGTACGCTGTTGGCAGGGTTTTCTTTAGGGATTGCCAATAAATTACTGGAACCGGTTGCAGGTGCAGTGTTGGCCAAAATACTGGTCTTGATATTTATCATTTTGTTCATACAAAAACGCCCACGTGGTTTGTTCCCACAAAAAGGCCGAGCAGCGGAGAGCTAAAACATGTTAGCAACATTGTATAAACAAGATAAATTAGCAATCGGGTTATTAGGTTGCATCGCCTTGATTTCGGTATTGGTGCCGGTTTGCAATCTCCTTTTTCCCGTTGACTCGGTAATGCATTTTTCCGCCTACACCGTGTCGATCATGGGTAAGTATCTTACCTTTGCCTTGTTGGGCTTATCACTGGATTTGATCTGGGGTTATTGCGGCATTCTGGCGTTGGGGCAAGGGGCATTTTTTGCCTTGGGTGGTTATGCGATGGGTATGTATTTAATGCGCCAGATCGGTAACCGGAGCGTCTACGGCAATCCACTGCTACCGGATTTTATGGTCTTTCTCAATTGGACAGAGCTGCCCTGGTATTGGCTCGGTTTTGATCACTTTGGATTTGCAGCCCTCATGGTGCTAGTGGTTCCAGGCTTGCTGGCTTTTGTATTTGGTTGGCTGGCTTTTCGCTCGCGCGTGACGGGGGTGTATTTGTCTATTATAACCCAGGCATTAACGTATGCTTTACTGTTGGCCTTTTTCCGTAATGAAATGGGCTTTGGCGGTAATAACGGCTTAACCGATTTTAAAGACATTCTCGGCTTTAACATACAATCTGAAGCCGTACGCGGCAGCTTGTTAATGGTTTCTGGACTGGTGCTCATTGGGGCTTTTATGGCCAGTCGCTGGGTGATGCTCAGCAAATTAGGCAGGGTAGTCACGGCTGTGCGTGATCAGGAAAGCAGGGTGCGTTTTCTGGGTTACCGGGTAGAACACTTTAAACTGTGGGTTTTTGTGCTATCAGCCATGCTGGCAGGTATTGCGGGGGCTTTGTATGTGCCACAGGTCGGCATTATCAACCCCAGCGAATTTTCACCGCTAAACTCACTAGAAATCGTGATTTGGGTGGCGATTGGCGGGCGCGGCACTTTGTACGGTGCAATTGTCGGGGCAGTATTGGTCAATTATGCCAAGACCTTGCTGACCGGATGGGCACCGGAAATCTGGTTATTTTTCCTTGGAGCCACATTTATTCTGGTAACTATATTTTTGCCTGATGGTTTGGTGGGATTTTGGCAACGTCATAAACATGAGCAAAAACAATGAATGTGTTAGGCCTTGAAGCAAGGCAAGTCGATAACAGCCCTGGCCAGAAACCTATTTTATACCTGGAAGGTGTCAGTGTCAGTTTTGATGGTTTTAAGGCGTTAAATAATTTGTCGCTGTACATTGATACGGGGGAATTGCGCTGTTTGATAGGCCCTAATGGTGCCGGTAAAACCACGCTGATGGATGTAATCACCGGAAAAACCAAGCCTGACAGTGGTTCAGTCTATTTTGGCCAAACGCTTGACCTGTTAAAAATGGACGAACCGGCCATTGCCGAGGCGGGCATTTGCCGCAAATTCCAAAAGCCTAGTGTTTTTGAAATGCTCAGCGTATTTGAAAATCTGGAACTGGCTTTAGCGACTCATAAAGGTGTTTGGGCCACCCTGTTTGCCAAATTAAATAACCATCAACGCGAGCGTATTGAACAGGTACTGGAAACCATAGGGCTTACTGAACACCGATCACAACTGGCGGGTATCTTGTCACATGGTCAGAAACAATGGCTGGAAATTGGCATGTTGCTGATGCAGGAGCCTAAAGTGATGCTGGTGGATGAGCCGGTAGCGGGTATGACGCAACAGGAAGTCGAGCGCACTGCACAACTGTTATTATCGTTACAGGGTGAGCGTTCTATTATCGTGGTCGAACATGACATGGAGTTCGTGCGTTCTATTGCACAGCACCGTGTTACCGTACTGCATGAAGGCTCGGTGTTAACCGAAGGCACAATGGAAGAAGTGCAGAACGATCCACGCGTTAAACAGGTTTATTTGGGGGACTGATGCTTAATATTAGCGCATTAAATCAATTTTACGGTGGCAGCCATACCTTATGGGATATGAATTTTGAAGTACCTGCTGGTTCTTGCGTGTGTTTGATGGGACGCAATGGGGTGGGTAAAACCACTTTGTTAAAATGTATTATGGGGCTGATTGCAGCGCGTGATGGCACTATCAATTACAACGGCGCTGTGCTTAATAATGCCAAACCAGAACAGCGTGCTGAACTGGGTATTGGCTATGTACCGCAGGGTCGGGAGATTTTTCCTTTATTGACCGTGGAAGAAAATTTGCAAATTGGCCTGAGGGCGGTACGCAAACAAGGCATTAAAAAAGTCCCTGACCATATTTATGAGATTTTTCCGGTATTGAAGCAGATGCTCAAGCGGCGGGGCGGGGATTTGTCGGGTGGACAGCAACAGCAACTGGCTATTGGCAGGGCGTTGGTGCTAAATCCAAAATTACTCATATTGGATGAACCCACCGAAGGCATTCAACCTAATATCGTCACTGAAATTGGTGATGTCATCATCCGTTTAAACCGCGCCAAAGGCATACCGACGCCCTTACTTAAAACAGGGGATGCAGCAAAAGATGATGTCCGTGAAGGTATTATCAAAATCAAAAACGAATTGGGTGTGACCATATTGTTGGTAGAACAAAAACTGCCCTTCGCCCGTAAGGTGGCGGATAGATTTTATATTATGGATCGGGGGCGCGGGGTAGCAGTGGGGAGTATGTCAGAATTAAATGAGGGTATGGTTAAACAATATTTGACCGTATAAACAGCGTGTGAAAGGGTAGAGAGTGAAAGCTTAAAGGAGATGTTTATGACGCGTAACGAAGTCACCGAAATGATAGTCACGCATAAGCTGCGTAAAAAACTGACTTGGCTGCAATTAGCCAAGGCCATTGGTCAGAGTAAGGAATGGACAACCGCTGCATTACTGGGGCAGATGACATTGAGTGCCGAACAGGCCAAGGAGATTGGTGAATTGCTGGAATTACCCACTGAAGCGATAGAACAGTTACAAGTGGTGCCTTATAAGGGATCTTTGCCAAGTTCAGTGCCCACTGACCCCTTAATTTACCGTTTTTATGAGTTGGTCAACGTTTATGGCACGACGTTTAAGGCACTGATTCATGAAGAATTTGGCGATGGTATTATGAGCGCTATCGATTTTTCGATGGATCTTCAACGTGAACCTGACCCCAAAGGCGATCGGGTCAAGATAGTGATGAGTGGCAAGTTTTTGCCTTATAAACGTTATTAAACGTCTTCACTGAGAATTTAGCATAAACAGCGAGAATGACATGAGCAAACAATTAGTGTTAACCAGTCTATTATTGGGAATAAGCCAATCTGCATTGGCACATACCGGCATGGGCACAACGCATGGCTTTATGGCTGGATTTGTCCATCCCTGGCAGGGTGTTGACCATCTGTTAGTAATGTTCGTAATTGGTTTGTGGGGCTGTGTATTGGGTGGTAGGGCTTTGTGGATTTTACCACTAAGCTTTTTGATGCTTATGGCAGCAGGCGCAGGATTAAGCTTTGTAGGGATTAGCCTCCCTTTTGCGGAATTGTGGGTAGCATCTTCAGTTGTGGTATTTGGCCTAATAATAGGGTTTAACACACGACTATCAGAACATTGGGCAACAGGCTTAGTCATGGTGTTTGCCTTGTTTCATGGCTATGTCCATGCTGAGGAAATCACCAGCGGAACTGCACATTTACCCTATGTCCTAGGCTTTTTGGTGGCGACGGCTTTGTTACATTTACTGGGTATTGGCGCAGGTTTATTCAGTACCAAGCCTGTTCGTATCTTAATGATAAGTTTTGGCTGGGCTTGCGCGACGGTGGGTTGCTTTTTGCTAGCTGGGTATTGAGCTTGAACAATCAAGCCGCCGTTAAAAGTGAAGTGCTGGGTTGGCAAGCATCATTAAACTTAAGCTTTGCCGCCACTAGTGAAAAAACTTTATTGGTAAAGCGCCAGCATGTGGGTCCGCTTACCGTACAACGACCCTTTTACCCTGAGGGTGACGGCGTATGCCATGTGTATATCCTACATCCCCCTGGTGGCATAGTTGGCGGTGATTGTTTGGCTATTAGCGTTGATGCAAAAGCACACAGCCATGCATTGATTACTACGCCGGCTGCCGGAAAGTTTTACCGCAGTTCTGGCGAGCAGGCCATGCAGATCGTTGAGATCAATGTTGCAGAAAACGCTGCTGTAGAATGGCTACCCCAGGAAACTATTATTTACCAGGGCGCACGGTTAAAATCTGTGGTGAAGGTTAATCTGGCGGCGACGGCGCGTTTTATCGGCTGGGAGATTTTATCCTTGGGACGGCCAGCCAGTAACGAAGGCTTTGATTATGGTTTGGCCGATTTGCACTGGCAAATTTATTATCAGAATAAGCCGATATTTTTAGAACGCTTACAGCTGGATGCCAAAGCCTTTGCTGCCCGTTGGGGGTTGCAGGGATTTTCAGCTTGTGGCACCTTGTTTGCCACACCGGCTAGCAGCGAAAGTTTAGTGGCGGTGCAGTCATTGATTGGCGATACTAAAGGACGCGGGGTGACCCGTATTGATAATGTATTGGTGTGCAGAGGCTTGGATAATAGAACGGATACGTTACGGCATTTTTTTGAACAGGTCTGGGCGATTGTTCGCCCCGACATGCTGCAACGTAATGCCTGTGCGCCACGCATTTGGGCTACTTAACTGGAAGAAAAACGATGCAATTAACACCGCGTGAAAAAGACAAGCTGTTGCTGTTTACCGCAGGTTTGCTGGCCGAACGTCGTAAAGCCAGAGGTCTTAAACTGAATTATCCGGAAGCGGTTGCTTTTATCAGTGCCGCAATAATGGAGGGCGCACGCGATGGGCGTACGGTAGCCGAACTCATGGAATTTGGCCGTACCTTGTTATACCGCGAGGATGTTATGGATGGCATTGCAGAAATGCTGCCGGATGTGCAGGTGGAAGCCACCTTTCCTGATGGCACCAAACTGGTGACTGTTCACAACCCGATTGAATAGGAGTAACGCATGATTCCAGGTGAAATTATTACCGTTGAAGGCGATTTGGAACTGAATGTTGGCCGCCCAGTAATCAGCGTTTTAGTCGCCAATAGCGGTGACAGACCGATACAGGTCGGTTCGCATTACCATTTTTTTGAAACCAATCCGGCCTTGCATTTTGATCGCCCACTAACACGGGGCTATCGGCTGGATATTCCGGCAGGGACAGCAGTGCGATTTGAGCCAGGACAGCAACGTGAAGTTAGTATGGTCGCTTTGGCCGGATTGCGGCGTATTTACGGTTTTCGTCAGGATGTGATGGGTGCTTTGGAGAATAACGTATGAGCCGAATTAGCAGACGCGCTTATGCCGATATGTTTGGGCCTACCACCGGTGACAGGGTACGTCTAGGCGATAGCGGCCTGTTTTTGGAAGTAGAGGCAGACCGTACCGTATATGGCGATGAAGTCAAATTCGGTGGCGGTAAAGTCATACGTGACGGCATGGGTCAAAGCCAGGTAGCTGGAGTTTTGGCGATGGATTTGGTTATCACCAATGCGCTTATCGTCGATCACTGGGGTATTATTAAAGCCGATGTCGGTATCAAAAACGGTCGTATTGCCGGTATCGGTAAAGCGGGTAATCCAGATACCCAGCACGGTATCGATATCATCATAGGCCCAGGTACCGAGATTATTGCCGGTGAAGGTCAGATTCTGACCGCTGGGGGGATTGATGCCCATATTCATTTCATCTGCCCACAGCAAATTGACGAAGCTTTGATGTCAGGAGTAACGACCATGATTGGCGGCGGTACGGGCCCTGCAACAGGGACAAATGCCACAACCTGTACACCAGGGCCGTGGAATTTACACACCATGTTCCAGGCACTGGATGGCTTCCCCATGAATTTTGGTTTGCTCGGCAAAGGTAATGCCAGCTTGCCCGATGCCTTGGAAGAGCAAGTCCACGCCGGTGCAATGGGTTTAAAGCTCCATGAAGACTGGGGCACGACACCGGCGGCCATAGATTGCTGTCTGGGGGTCGCTGAGCAGTTTGATGTACAGGTTGCCATCCATACCGATACGCTGAATGAATCCGGATTTGTGGAAGACACTTTTGCCGCGTTCAAAGGCCGTACCATCCACACCTATCATACCGAAGGGGCTGGTGGCGGCCATGCGCCCGATATTATCAAAGCTTGCGGCGAAGCCAATGTATTGCCATCATCAACCAATCCAACGCGGCCTTATACCATCAATACAGTAGACGAACATCTGGATATGCTGATGGTTTGCCATCACCTTGATCCTGGCATTGCTGAGGATGTGGCTTTTGCTGAATCACGTATCCGCCGCGAAACTATCGCCGCCGAAGATATACTACATGACCTAGGTGCATTCTCGATGATTTCATCCGATTCACAAGCGATGGGGCGCGTTGGGGAAGTCATTATCCGCACTTGGCAGACCGCTCATAAAATGAAAGCACAGCGTGGCCAGCTCAAAGAAGATGCTGCACATCATGACAATTTCCGCATCAAACGCTATATCGCCAAATACACTATTAATCCAGCGATCAGCCACGGTATCTCCCATGAAGTGGGTTCCATCGAAGTGGGTAAACTCGCGGATTTGGTATTATGGCATCCGGCTTTTTTTGCCACCAAGCCTAGCCTGATTCTTAAAGGCGGCTTTATTGCCGCAGCCCCAATGGGCGATCCTAATGCCTCAATTCCAACCCCGCAACCGGTGCATTATCGACCGATGTTTGGCGCGTTTGGCCTCACGGCAGCGGCAACGTCGATGTTCTTTTTACCACAAGTGGCTGTTGATGCTAACCTTGCAGCTACTTTAAGGCTAAACAAGCAAGTGGGCGCGGTGAAGGGGACACGCAACATTGGCAAAAAAGATTTGATTCATAACCATTACCAGCCACACATAGACGTGGATGCACAAACTTACGCCGTGCGTGCTGATGGCCAGTTATTAACCTGCGAACCGGCGGATATACTGCCTTTTGCCCAACGTTATTTTTTATTTTGATGATGCTGAAACTCACTGAATTCGCCCCACAGGAAAGTCCCTCTGACGATGTGGTGACACTGCCTTATGATGCGCGGCAGAAAAGTCGCTTGTTAAGCAAAACCGATAGCGGCATCAAAATCGGTATGTCTTTGCCGCGAGGTCAAGTATTACGACAGGGCTTTGTGTTAACCGGCTCCGATCATTTTCGGGTACGCATTAATGCCGCCCCCGAAGCGTTATCGATAGTCCGTACCGAGGATGCTTTACAATTCGCCCGTGCCTGTTATCACCTGGGTAACCGCCATGTGGCTTTGCAGATTTTACCCGGCGAGTTGCGTTTTCTGACCGATCATGTCTTAGATCAGATGCTGGTGGGTTTGGGTTTGACAGTAACGCATGACGTATTGCCGTTTGAACCAGAACACGGTGCTTATCATGGCCATGGGCACTGATCTGGCGCTATTGCGCTTGCTGCAACTGGTGAGCCCTGGTCTGCCAATTGGCATGTACAGCTATTCCCAAGGGTTGGAACGTGCGGTCGATGATGGTTGGGTAAGCAATGCCACCGAAGCGGGTGAATGGATTGGCGGCTTGATAGATAGCTGTATGGCATGTATTGATTTACCTATACTGGCACGCTTGTATGATGGCTGGGAACACAATGCGGAAGAAAGGATTATTTATTGGAGCCAAATCTTGATCGCTTGCCGCGAAACGGCCGAACTTCGGGCAGAAGATCGACAAACAGGTCAGGCTCTGGCGCGTTTACTCGACGCATTGGCGTTAACGAAAATGCAGCCTTGGATACGTCACCCTGAAGCCACGCTGGCAACGGTATTTAGTTTTGCGGCTGTTAACTGGGGAATTACCCAACGCGAAACCTTGATTGGTTATTTATGGAGCTGGTTGGAAAACCAGGTGCTATGCGCGGTGAAATTAGTGCCATTAGGGCAAGTGGCGGGGCAACGATTATTAATGGATTTAGCAGGCAAGATACCGGTTTTAGTCGATGAGGCTTTAAGCCGTGCCGATGCCGACATCGGTGGCAGTGCGTTTGGACTGGCGTTAGCCAGCAGTCGGCATGAGATGCAGTATTCCAGATTATTCCGTTCTTGAGGGAAAGTATGAATAACAAACAAATATTACGCGTTGGTATTGGGGGGCCTGTGGGTTCAGGCAAAACGGCATTGGTGGATGCCTTGTGCAAACACATGCGCGATGAGTTTGAAATCGCTGTAGTCACCAATGATATTTACACCCGTGAGGATCAGCAGTTTTTAATCCGCAACCAGGCGCTGCCGGAAGAGCGTATTTTAGGTGTCGAAACCGGCGGTTGTCCGCACACGGCTATTCGTGAAGATGCGTCGATGAATCTGGCCGCTGTCGATGAATTAAGCCAGCGTTTTGATAATCTGGATTTTATCATGGTCGAAAGTGGTGGCGATAACCTCAGTGCCACCTTCAGTCCAGAGTTGGCCGATTTGACCATTTACGTGATAGACGTATCGGCTGGTGACAAGATACCGCGCAAAGGCGGCCCCGGCATTACCCGTTCGGATTTGTTGGTCATCAATAAAATCGATTTAGCGCCTTATGTCGGTGCATCGTTGGAAATCATGGATCGGGATGCTAAAAAAATGCGCGGCGAGCGGCCTTTTGTGTTCAGTAATTTAAAAACCGGTATTGGGCTTAATGATATTAGGGATTTTATTGTTGAGCAGGGGATGTTGGGCGCTGGCTGAGCCTTGCCATCTATTGCATATTCTACTTATCCGATATGTCGTTTATCAAATAGCGGCTATTATTTAACGGCATGACACAGATACTGTCATGCCGTTCTTATCTGAAAATCCAAGTTATAATCTGGCTAAAAGTTCCGCTTTTTTGGTACTGTATTCAGCATCGGTCAAAATACCTTTTTCTTTTAAATTGGCCAATTTCTCAATAGCGCCGAAAATATCCGCGTCTTGATTTACACTGGTCGTATCAATAGAATTAGGCTGGCAGGGAGGTTCTGGCTGAGATTGAATCGGGGTTTGCACAGGCACATTATCAACAGAAATAATGGGTAGGGACTTAACATCCACCAGCCCATATTGACTGGTAAAGGTAATAGACCCCCCGACCGACTGTTGTTGGGAAAAGCCACCAATTTGGTGATCCAACGTATCGTACAGCGTTACCTGACCATTAACCTCAATAGCCAGCCGCCGAATGGTAGCAAAGTAAGCATAACGCACGTTATTTTGTGCGCCAGTGCTATTAGGAAATTGCAGACCTGCTGGCCACCAATTCCCAGAACTACACGCAGGTGGTGGCACAAACAAACTCACCGCCGCCGTAGAACCAGTGCTGTTTTGTTGTTGATTGTTGCTGTAATTACTCTGCTGTTGCGTGCCCTGGTTTTGAGACTGAAAGCTGCCAGTTTGAATAAGCCCTGGTTGATTGGCGATCAAGTTGGACAGTTCTTGACATAGGCCACCGACACTGTTTTTTAAGCCATTATTGAACATATCACCCAGCATAATCATGCCACCGCGCATCCATTGGCCAGAACCACCAAACTCAGGATGATTAAACTGTGCCATAGAACCGTTGCCGTTGATGACTGACTGCAACAGGCTGAACACAGCATCCGCGCTAAAACCATAACGCTGTGCGAGGTTATTGATGATTTGCTGGCCTTCAGGTGTAAGTTGTTTCATTAAAGTTTCTGCTAAGTTTAAGAAAGGGATACCGAAGGATACATCAGGAACGATCGGGGGAACACACAATTTCCTGATTTGACGGCATAGTAAGGTGATTGTAATTAAAGGATTGTCCTGTTTTTATTGACCCGGACAGCCCAATATTTGATAGCTAAAACGCTAACAACAAAACTTAAGCAGCATGAAACAGCAATGACTAATTCCGCAAGGTCTGTCGAAAAAATGAATACAAAGCCCTGTTCCTTAATCAGAGATGAAAAGCTGGATACACAAAAAGGCATTAAAAATAGCCTGACGGTTTGCCAAGTATCGGACTTATTGCTGGGCGTAGCTACGCTGAGCAGCAATCCACAGCCGATTACGGCACTAATGCCCAGTGCATTAATCCATATCTTTGGGGATGGGTCAAAATGGTGCAGCACAGTCACTGAATACCAAATCAGATAACACCACAGCACTATTTTTCCAGGTTTTATCAATACAAAGTATCTAATTATTGAATTCATTTATAAACGGAGCGCTAGTTTTTAACACCTTCCTCTTGCCCTGCGGCATAAGTTAATTGTGCCACGTTGTCGCGGGTAAAAAAGCCCTGGAAGTCACCGAAACGCTGTACATATTCAATAATCAGCGAGGAAAAATCAGAAGCCGATGAAAAAATCTGTTTCATGCCTTCTTCGCGTGAACCGACCGTATCCAACAAAAAGCCCTTGCCCTGGCTGACGATGGCATCAACTACTATATCAATATTTTCGCGGCCATAGCTTTGGCCATCTTTAACCGCCACTGCCATGTGATGCAAGCGCGGCCCATAATTACGCACAAAGTTCTCGGTAGGGCTAGGTAACTTATCTAAATGGTTAACACAATACGGATAATTATTGGCCGTGAATACCTTGGCAGGGCTATTGGATTCTGGCATCTGGCGGATGTTTTTGGTGACGTTGGTCGAAGAATTTTGGTCTTTAATATCGTAACTTCCCCAATAGTAATAACTCGACAACGCCAGATATTCCAGTAATGCCGCCTCACGGTTCTGGCTGTAAACCCGCGTCGCCAGATGGTCAATAGGCAGGATAAGTTGTTTGATGCCGAGGCGTTCCTGAATTTCCTTGCTGCGATCATTGGCGGCCTGTGCCGCCGACAGAACCATACATTCACCGTGTTGATAAACGCGTATGCCATTGAGCGGGCGTTCCATATAGCCCACTACATTCTGTGTGTAAGGTGACGGCTTGGAGATGCTGACATTGAGCGGTAAATCTAGCTCCGCTAGTTGCCCTACGGAAAAGAAGCGGAACTCGCGTTGCTGTTGCAAGGCGACGACTTCGTGACGGTTGGTAGCGAGCAAAATTTCGCCCAAATACCGGCTGTGCGGTTTTTGTACGCCGACCGGATAAAGATCGTTTAAACCACTGAAGATATCGTCGTAGCTGGAATTTTTAATTTCACGCAACAAAATATCAGGAGAATTCATATCGATACGCAAGACATGGGTTAAATGCTTGTCGCTATCCAGTGTTACCAGGTATTGATAGGGGGTCATCAACGCCAGTTCGGCAATATATTCTATCGAATTGCCGGGCTCAACACTGATCATCAGCGCTTCAATGCCGCCAATCATCTCCGTTAGGCCACTACGATCACGTTCTGCCAGCAGACGTTGTAAATAATCTTCAAAGAAATCCGAATTTTGTTTGTCGCCCAAACGTGGCATGTTGGTTGAGTAAAGCATGGTTGATTAATTCCTTAGGTGAGTGAGATCGAGGCTACAAAGTAAAGCAGTGAATGTCATTAAAAATGACCGGTTTTTAGTCATCAAAATAATGGATTGCGCCAAGGAGCGGTGTGCGTGGGTTCAATGACAATTTAACCGAAATGTTGTCGAGCAAAGCTAGAAAGCGACCCTTCGCTTTAAAGGCGCGTATAAAATTGCCATCTTGCATCGCGGGTAATATTTTTGCGCCGATGCCGCCGCCAATAAAAACCCCGCCGGTGGCCAGTGATTTCAACGCCAAGTTGCCGGTTTCAGCACCATAAAGCGCAACAAAAAGTCTGACTACCGCTACACATACGGCATCTTCACCTTCAACACCCAGCTTAGAAATAACAGCATTCCTATCAAGGCCACTGTTAATATCCAGCAGGCTTGAGCATGTCGGCGCTAACCCCTGGTCACAGAAAAAATCATATAAGTGGCTAAAACCAATGCCCGACAAGATACGTTCGTAACTGACATGCTCAGGGTAAATTTTTCGAAGATAAGTTAACAGTAGATCCTGCGTGGCATTTTGAGCGGCAAAATCGCTGTGGCCACCCTCGGTTGCCATAGGATGGTGTTTCTTACCATCCCAATACAGAATGGCTTCACCTAAACCGGTGCCCGCCGCTATGACGGCTATATTGCCAGTCTGCGGCTGTGCCTTAGGATTTAATTCAATAAGCTCCTGTTCGGGTAACTGCAACATGCCCAGTGCCATTGCTTCCAGGTCATTGAGTAGTTTTACTCTGGATGCCACCAGTGTTATTTTCAGTGCCTCTGTATCCAACACCCACGGCAAATTGGTAGTTTGGCAACGTTGACTGACGACGGGGCCTGCAACACCAAAACAAGCCGATGTAACGGTAACGTCGGCAGGTAAAAAGTCCGCCAGAATATCGTCAAATTTTAAAAAACTTTGGCTCGGATAGGTTGCTTCTTTAATGATTGTTAATGAACCACTGGACTCTCTGGCTAAAAGCGCTAATACCGTTTTTGTTCCGCCTATATCACCCGCCAGTATCACGATGAACTCCTGTCATTATTGTTAAGTAAATGTATTAAGGCATCAAGGATACCATTGGCAATTTGGTGCGGCGGTGCGTGGTAAAAATCCTGCCACGCCAATAATGTAGAGTCGTCGATATTGTCTTTATGTTCAGGGTTAGATTGCAGCCAGTTGATTCTTACCGCATGGTCAATCAAGGTATCTGTCACCAAAGTATCATCAATGTGCAGTGCCGGATTTTCACGAAAAATAAACGCGATGGCTTTCAGTGTTTCTACTGTTAATTGGCGATACACCGGAGCCTGGATTTTGTTGAGCAAATGGCTGACATGCAACTGGAAACTTTGTTCACCGGCTGTCGATTGCGATAGCGTGGTTTCGCTGTCCAGACGGTTTTTAGCGTTGAATTTTTCGCCTATCGTTAAGCCTTGGCAGTGATGCAGAATATCCCAGACGCTGGCAAAAAAAACGCTGTTTTCTCTGCCAACACTGCCTTGTTGCTCGCGCCACGCATACCAGCCATCAACATCACCACGATCATTAGCATCCATGTTTTTTGAGAAACGCGCACGGGTTAATTCTCGGCAATCGCCTTCATAATGCAGCGCTTCAGAGAGTTCCAACTGGTCTTCGGTATTGCTATAATCTTCCAGTGTTTCGGTTACCTTTCTAAACAACTGATACGGCGGCAAGGAAAGAATCTCGTTAAATGTCAGATCCGGTGCGCCGCAATCTGATTCGCGTTGCTGCCTGGCAATAATCAACTGCAAAATATGCCCTACCCTCACCGTGTGCATATCGGTGAACAGTTCTGGGTCAGACTTGATCAACATGCCCAAATAAAGGATCAATTCCTGAATAATGACGTGTTCGCTAGCATCGTTATTATTGTAGGTACGGATCGTGTGCAAAATTTCTGAAGAATCAGCCGGACGCGTTAAAGTGGCCTTGCTTCTGTAGGCGCGACCCACGGTCAGCGCATGTTGGCGCACCAGTATGTCGGTGGCCGCCTGTTCCAGGTTGATGTCATACTTACCCAACAAACCCGCACAGCGCCTGACAATCATCCAAACGTGCTGATCACCGGCGCGTTCATAAATTTCTTCCAGTAGATCACGCACACGAGCCGTTGTGCCGGTCGTCGCTATTAATCCGGTGTCGTAATCCAGGCCATGACGAAGACTGAGCAAACTTAATGCTTCCAGTTGTGCGTACAGATTAGCGCTAGTTTTTAACTGCTCGATAAGTACTTCGTCAGTACTGTTGTCCAATGTTGCCAATGTGTCTGTAGACAAAGCCACGGGCGATTCGGTATTGAGCGGCAATACCTGACAGAAAGGCCGTGCTGTTTCTTCCCAGGATGCTTTAGAAAACTGAAAATCATGTAAGTAATTGATTTTTTCCTGGCTTGCAGATTCTGCAAAATCCGACAGTGTACCCAGTTGCAAAGCAATGCCTTGGGTAACACCTTGTTGCAGTTCTTTGATAAAATCAATAAGAACATCACGTTGCTGGCTGCCCAGCATATTTTGTTTGATGACCATGACAAACACAGGGTTTCCTGGTCTATCCCAGTGCTTATAAATATAGGCAAATTCCACGCGCAACCGCTTGATGAGCAAGCGGTTGTCCATGGCCAGATAAAAGCCTTTTTGGTTAAGGCATTGCGGTAAAAATAACAGCCGTTCACCTGCCAAAATATACAGTTTTGAAGTTGCCAATGTACGTAACTGTCGCAGTGGGCGACCGCTCAAGCCTATGCGGTCATTTCTGCCGACATGGGTGTAAGCTTGTGCCAGTTCAGTGGCCTCCCTGATTTGAATCGGCGCAATTTCTGCGAGGGTTTGTGTATGAATACCGAAAGCCATTAAGTGGCTTTGCACTGTTTCATCCTGTGCCAGCAACTGGACTTGCAGTGTGCAATTCTGGGATTGTTGCGTTACTTTATGGCGGCCTATCGGGTCGATGTCATCAAGGTTAAGCAAATCGTCTTGAATAAGACACCCTAAAATAAACAGACTTTGCGCCCAAACCAAAGGGATGTTTTCATTCGGAACCCGATCCTGACTGTGTGGCTTGGCTTTTTCAGCGGCGATGGCATCCAAAGGCACGGCATACAGTTCCGGTAATAATTGCTGCCCCTTTTGTTCTACCAACAGGCTTTCCAGTTGCGTGCGATAACGCAAAGCAGCCTCCGATTCACCCTTAAATAAATGATTAAGCAGAAGATAGGTAAAAAACAACGGCCATTCACATTCAATCGCTATAAATTGCTTTAATTCATGGGGATCATAATATTGGCGGTGGCTGTCTTCTATAACGGTTTGGTGACCGTCCAATAAGAAGCGTTTACAACCGTAACGACCTTCCAGTTTTTCGCATATAACGGCTTCTGTTTTTGCCCGTATAGTCTGATTATCAACTGCAAAAGCCGGAAATCCGGTGATGCTAAGAATGGCGGCATCGGTTTCTTTGGAAATCGATTCTCTGGGTAACAAGGCTTCCAGCGCAATGCGTGTGCGGGCAATATCATCACTGATGACATGCACGACAGAGGCTTGTCCACCGTCTTTACCAAATAAATTAAAACCTGATAAGGCTTCCAAAGCGGCTTTCGCCATGCCGGTGGAGCTGGCATTCAATTCGGCAATACCATGATTAATTTTGTGGCCACGTTCCCAAATGCCGTAGTCGGGTGTGCGGTACGCACGGCTAATGTAATGCACCAGATTTTGCACAAAGTTGACTTCATCGATGGTAAAGACAATGCGTAAACCGGAAGCTGTCATTTGCGCTAGCATTAACAGAAATAAAGACGTGGCATCCAGTTGCAAATGTCCCCATTCATGATCGCCAACGACACAGCCACCCGATTTAGTGTCGTATTTGGCGTGCAGTGCATCCATTGGGTTCTGTGACTGCTTAAATTTTTCAACTTTTTGCGCCTGGCGCATCATGGCTGTTAACAGACCGCGCATCAATTTGACTACGCTTTGTTCGAGGATGTAGGTTCGTCCCTGTTTTTCTTCACTACGCCGATAAGCCAGAGCCAGTCCCCAGGCGGCGAGAATACTGTAAACATTGTCTCTTACCCAGGCATCGGTATAGTTGCCGTGCACGTTAACAGCCGTACTGGCGGGCAGCAATCCGCTGACCCAATCTTGCCGGTTAAGAATGATGTCTTGTACTTGCTGGTAGTAAGCATCAAGTTTATGGTGTGCTTGGTTCAGTTCCATGTTGTGCAATGCGCCGATTTCCAATGAAAACGTTGTATCCATAGAAAATTATAAGCAGATGTTATGCCAACAAAACTGTTAGTCGTAGCCAGGCGATGATATACACGGATTTAGTAAGGGCATCAGCTACAGTTGATATGACAAATCTTCTTGCCATTCAAATGAAAGCTAATCACTATTATTGTTGTCGATGGCTAGTACTTAGTCACTCTTTAAGTGTCGGATAAAGCTTTTTCAATTTTATCCGAGCATCC
>NZ_FUKI01000001.1 GCF_900163755.1 Crenothrix polyspora
TTTTTATTGCTGACCAGCTTAATACTCATAAGTCCGCATCGCTGGTGGAATGGGTTGCTAAAGCCGACATTCCGCACCCCTAAATAAAAATTCAGCATTTAAGCAACATATTGATATTTAATGAATTTTAGTATTTTAGACTTTCGAGTTAAAACAAGAAAAATTCATCTCTCGTTTGTTTTTTGTTAAATATAAGCTGATATAAATGACTTTGAAAATACGCCAAAAATTCAACAAGTTTATAACATACTGAAATTATTAAATTAAATTTAATCATAAAATTATGAATAGGGGTGCGGAATGTCGGCTAAAGAGTGCGGAGTGAAAGATAAATTGGGCGAGAAAGGCAAGACCGGTATTTTAAAGGATATGACAACAAGGGCTGACTTTTTGCAAAATGAGGGCCACAGGATCCGTTTTATTTACACACCCAAACCGACATTCCGCACCCCTAAATAAAAATTCAGCATTTAAGCAACATATTGATATTTAATGAATTTTAGTATTTTAGACTTTCGAGTTAAAACAAGAAAAATTCATCTCTCGTTTGTTTTTTGTTAAATATAAGCTGATATAAATGACTTTGAAAATACGCCAAAAATTCAACAAGTTTATAACATACTGAAATTATTAAATTAAATTTAATCATAAAATTATGAATAGGGGTGCGGAATGTCGGCCCAAACATTGTTCGTGGCTCAACCAGGTTGAAATCTGGTTTGGCATTTTATCGCGACGATTACTGAGGCGCGGCCAATTCCAGTCAACCGAAGAACTGAAGGAGCGGATTTTAAAGTTTATTGCATATTTCAATGAAACATTAGCCAAACCTTTTCGCTGGACCTATATCGGCAAGCCTCTGATGGTGTGAGGTTAATCCCGTTGACTTTCGATTTGATGTACTAGCTTTACACAAATATTGCCGTGTTTGCATCAAATATAGCCCGCGTCTGATGTATCAGGTTTAGAAAACTAACGTACAGCGTTTTTATTCTCGATTGCTAAATTTCACTTCAACGTTGCGTAAAATACCTCAAATTGTTGAATAAACGCATCCACTTGATCACTGGGCAAATGGTTGATACCGGCTGCCGCCTGCCGTCCTCCACCGGAAACAAAGCGGCTACACAAGACATCCGCGCCAACTTTATTAGCTAATGGCGCGCGCAGGCTAACTTGGTAATCTCCGCCTTCGCGCGGTACCAAAATGGCATTCGCCTTATTCGGATGTAAATTGGCAAGCTGATTGCCAAATACCCCGTTGACACGCCTAGCCCAAGGACTATCGGGCAACATAAACACGTTGACGGCAGGGCTTGCAAAAAACGACTTAACCGTTTGTGCTTTACCAATGTCCTCGTAATAACCTGTTTCTAATTGGTTAAAAATAAAACGGTTGCCAGTAATAAACTCAAGCGGGGATTGAAAACTGGCCATTTCTTGGTAAAGCTGCGCTGGCGCAAAATGTAAATCAGCCAGCTTAGCAGCGTAACTGTTGTAATTTACATAAATACCTAAGTTTTCTAGTTGCTGTAATTCAGCAGGGTTTATGGTTAAAGATGTCGCCAATTGTTCGGCAGAGTGGCGCAAATTATCGCCGAATGCCGCAACTATCGCCCACAGCGGGTATTTTCCGTGTAAATAGCGATTGACCAGCAAGCTGGTAGAGATGTTGGGATCGGTATCAATCAAGGTAAACAAATGAGGGTGCTGGGCAATTTCACCGGCTTGGTGGTGATCGACGTAAAAAATATGCGCCCCTTGGGACAAAAATTTATCTACGCTGTGCCGGTTTTTTTGCAGGGAAATATCCAATACAGTCAGTTGGTCGCCAGCATTGACAGTCACGTTATCCAACAATTGTATATCTCGCTTCACCCCGGTTATTAACTGTGACGGCAAAGGGTTATGCAAGCGCAATTGGATTAGGGCGCAAATACCGTCGGCATCGCCGTTAAAAATATCAAAATACATGACGTGAGTTACTCTTTGGCAGCACTAGCCACCACGCCGCGCTCACGTAGCATGGCTATGACCAGCTCAACGGATTGTTCTAGGTCAAGTTGCGTGGTATCAATGACCAGTTCCGGTGCATCAGGCTCTTCGTAAGGTGAGGAAATACCCGTAAAATCTTTGATTTCGCCTGCGCGGGCACGTTTGTACAAGCCTTTTACATCGCGTTCTTCACACACAGCAACGGGGCAACGGCAATAAATTTCCACAAAATCGGCATGCGGCAGTAATGCACGTACCCGTTCGCGGTCGGCGCGAAACGGAGAAATGAACGCGGTCAACGAAATGACCCCAGCCTCTAGCAAAAGTTTAGCCACCTCACCCACTCGGCGGATGTTTTCCGTGCGGGCTTCCGCAGAAAAACCCAGATCGGCGCATAACCCGTGGCGAACATTGTCACCGTCCAGCACGTAAGTTTGGCAATCCATGTGATACAAGCGCTCTTCCACCGCATGTGCCAGCGTGGATTTCCCTGCACCCGATAGTCCCGTAAACCATAGAACGATGCCTCGATGGTGGTTTTTTTGCTCGCGACGTAAACGGGTTACGGTGGCTTTATGCCACAGTACATTTGAAGAAGCCATGTTTTTTCCAGGTTTTTTATTAAGGTTTGTTATCAGCGTCAGTCTGATCGCCGAGTAACCATCTTTTCTATGCAATGTAATCTTGAGCGGTAGCGTAAACCAATTTCCTGTGCAGAAAATTGTGGCCAGTTATTTTCAAATACAGTGCCAATTTGAATGGGGTTAGTGACAAAATTGCGCATCAGTTCAGCGGCATGGTTAATATCGACATCAGCCCACAGCTGGCCTTTACCGTATGGATACTGATTTTTTTTAATTTTTACTAATTGATAACGCACTAAATTAACTTGTGCGGATGATTTGCAAAAATCCACATTACCCGAATAACCTGTTGTTATCACATGCAAACCCAGTTGCAAAGCCTCGGCAATACCACGGCCAAAACCTTCGGCTCTGTGCAGTGATACAAAACAGTCACAGGATTGATACAGTAGTAATAAATCGGGGCGAGAGAGTGTTATTTCGATGATATGAATACGCTTATCCGCTTTTGCCAAAGCCTTTAATTTTTCCCAAATAGCGTGTCGTTTAGCGGGTTTATGCACTTTAATAACTAAGCCCACCTGATCTTTTGAAAATTCATCCATAGGGAATGCTTGTAAAAAAGCATCTACACAGGCCTGTGGATTTTTGCGATGAATAGAAGAGTTCAGATCAAATGAAAAGCAAAATAATTTTGCCGTAACTGGCAAACAATAATGCTGCCTCGCCAGTATCTGTGAAGAAAATTTCGTCACTTCACCCAGCTCTACCGCCATTGGCATAATAAAAACAGGAACATCTGAAACAGCCGCCAAGGCATCGTAGGTATGTTGTGTGGAAACCCACACTTCATTCACTAAACGGGTTAAATCTTGCCACTCTGTTGGCCACTGCGACAACTCCCAAGGCCAATAGCCAATGTTGTAACGCCCTTGTATTTGCGTTTTACCCCGTTCTGCGTAATAGCGTCCATGTTCCAGAGCGGTCATGCAAAAAAGATTATACGCATACTCCCCTGTCTTAGAGACATAAGCCGCCATGCTATGATCATTTTGCGGAATTTCTTTACCTGGTGCGAAATTGAGCAGTGTAAAAGGTATTTTTGCAGACTGTAGAGCGCGAGCCGCCATACGCAAGTCTTCACCAATGCCTAATTGGCCATAAACATAGCCAATCAGATTGACCCCCCATTTTCGCTGATTGAAACTTTGGTATCGTTTTTTTTGCTTTTGCAGAAAGGGTGCTAAACCATGCTCAGCAATACCGTGGCGCTCAAACCAACCTTCAATTGCGTTTATTCCTTCTGCCAATGGATAAACGGCCTGCACATCGGGTCTTGTTGCATATACCAAGGCTAAAAGGCGTTTAAGCTGAGTTTGGCTATCAATCTCACTAAGAAACGCCCTTAAGTCATCATCTTCAATTAAAGATTGGTATTCGCGTGTACCACTGGTAACTAGCCACGATAAAAATTCAAGTCGATTAGAAGCATTTCGTTCGGGAAAAAGCTTACAGAGATCGGGGCGTAAACGCAGAATTAAAGACATAATCCACGGGCAGATGTCTTGTTCGCTCAATGGCGTCCCTCTTTGCGACCGTGTAACTCAAAATGCTGCCTGCCAGAAGCAAAGCGTCCTTGTTGTATGGCGGTAATGACATCGGGATAACGTTCTAAATAACTCGCTTCATCAAAACTGTCGTCAGTAATGACTGCCACGGTTGCTTGACGAGGATGGCGTAGCACATTAAAATTTTTTAAAATTTCAGATAACAGTTGATTATCTATTTCATTGACAAACTCAACACCGTTGGATGGGCAACTAACGCTAATTTCCAATACCGCAAAGTTATCACAATGATAAACAAGACAAGTTGAAGTCATTAAATTGTGTGTAACAATGTCTGGTTTAACAACAAGCTGCAACAACAAAACTGAATAGCCTGTACCAAAATTATTCAAAGCATCCATTATGGGTAAATAGCGACTCAGTTGAAATGATTCTTGCGAAATCATCACCAGTAAAGGGGGGTTAGGATTTGCCATTGCACCCCGAAAACGCTGCACCGCTCGTAAAAAATAGCCATAATCTTGGGGCTGATTTGGGGAGTGGTGATTAAAGAAATAACGAATACCAAAGTGTTCACGATAAAAACGATGTTCGCACAGGTTGGCTTCAGTTTGCATACGCTGCTCTATCGGTACGGGTTCGTACTGTACAGCATCTAAAAACAGTGTGAAATTATCGCGTAATATGTGCGTGGTGGCTTCTGGGTAAGAAAAAATCCAATCAAACGGCCCTGCAAAGGCACGGTAGTCCATGTCTCTTAACAATTTGGCGGCATGACAAAAACTGCCCAAAGATATGGCCTGAGAAAAAATGCGTCCTGCCCATGAGGGAACCAAGCAATGATTGGGTGCGGCACAATTATTATGCAATCGCGAATAAGCTAGCACGGTATCAATAAAACCGATACGATCGGGCAGTTGTCTGAGGGCTTTTAGCCAATAATCAAAGTCAACGGCTGTTGTTAAGGTTTCATCTAAAGAACCTAGCAAAACAGTCAAGCTACGCTTAAAAAAAACACTTGGCTGGCAAATAAAGCAATTATTAGCAAATTCAGCCAGTGGGTTTTCTGGTAATAGCATGGTGCAATGATTGATGATATTACCCGCCACATCCATTTGTACACCACGGCCATAAACCATTAGCCAGTGCGGATTAGTTAAAAAAGCATTGACTGCCAGCTCAACTGAATCGACGGTATAAAGATCGTCAGCGTTTAACCAACCAATAATTGTGCCTCGCGTTTGGCGCAGCGCCTTATTTAAAACCCTGGCTGGAACTACCTCGGATTCAGAAAACCAGCGTAGCCGATTGTCTTCAGCCTGTTTTTTCGCTAGCCAGTTAATGCTGCCATCAATTGAGCCACAATCAGCCACAATTAATTCAAGGTTGGTGTAGTTTTGTGACAATACACTTTCTACAGCCGCCATAATAAAAGTCTTCTGATTTGAAGAAGGCATCACTACAGAAATTAAAGGCTCGCCATGAATCATCGTTTAGACGGTATCTGATGATTAAAAAATCCGTTGGCACGGCGCTTGATAACAAAACTCAGGCCGCAGTGCCAACTGGCGAATAACATTCACTCCATTTTTTTCGCCCATACATCAATGGTCTTCGAAAACGGCCAAAAGCGTCGGGGCATCCAAAATGCGGTCAGTCCAGAGTTCAAGTTGTCTCAGGGTAGCCGTTTTCAAACGCAGTTGATATTCTTCGGTAAGCAAACCAAAACGTTTGGTCAATAAGCGTTCCAGTACAGCGGCTTCGCCTTCAAGTTTACCTTCAAGTTTACCTTCAAGTTTACCTTCAAGTTTACCTTCAAGTTTACCTTCAAGCTTGCCTTCAAGCTTACCTTCAAGCTTGCCTTGTTGCAGGCCACGTTGTACGGCCAATCGTTCGACACTAGTAACATAGGGCATTTTTGTTTCTCCTTCAATAATTTCAATATCTTGCCATAGTTTCTGTTCAAGTTCTTCAGGCAATCGCATCATCCAATCGAGAACGGCAAAAAAATCGAGGATGCGTTGCTTCTCCCAGTCATGGCGATAAAGCAGGCGTACCAATGTGCGCTTGGCTTGGTAGCGGGCTTGGGGGTCGCGCTTGGTTTGTCGCGTTTGCAAATGGGCGGCAGTAACCAATGCAAAAGGGTTAAAGCCGGTTTCAAGTTGCCCAGTTTGATCCGCATAATCAAGCAGTTTAACGACTGGAAATTTCAGGGTATGCAAACAACCGAGGATCTCAAAACCATAATGGTCTGGCCTCCAGTTATCTTCATCATCGGCCAGTACGGCAAGGCTGGCTATGGGGCAGGCATAACGGTCGAAAAGTCGATAGTTGTAGGTAAACATGCGTTTGGCGAAATCAACATCGCGTTGTCCTTGGATTTCAATGTGAATGTAAATCCATCGTTGCTCGCCACCAACCAGGGTTATTTGCACGAGAGCATCGGCGAAGCGTTTACCTAATTCGGCATCACGCACAACTTGCCGCAGTTCGGTGTTTTTGAATTCGTGGCCGCACGCCCAATCGATCTGGGTATGTGCGTCTGGAAAGTAAAATGCCATGAATTCGGGGAAGGCGTGTTCGAGCACGATTTTCCAAGGGCTGTCATAATCATCGGCGACGTTTTCGTCTTGGGGCTGTAATCTGGTCATCGGCTTTCAATTTTCATATTTATTTTTACCCATACATCAATGGTCTTCGAAAACGGCCAAAAGCGTCGGAGCATCCAAAATGCGGTCAGTCCAGAGTTCAAGTTGTCTCAGGGTAGCCGTTTTCAAACGCAGTTGATATTCTTCGGTAAGCAAACCAAAACGTTTGGTCAATAAGCGTTCCAGTACAGCGGCTTCGCCTTCAAGTTTACCTTCAAGTTTACCTTCAAGTTTACCTTCAAGTTTACCTTCAAGCTTGCCTTCAAGCTTACCTTCAAGCTTGCCTTGTTGCAGGCCACGTTGTACGGCCAATCGTTCGACACTAGTAACATAGGGCATTTTTGTTTCTCCTTCAATAATTTCAATATCTTGCCATAGTTTCTGTTCAAGTTCTTCAGGCAATCGCATCATCCAATCGAGAACGGCAAAGAAATCGAGGATGCGTTGCTTCTCCCAGTCATGGCGATAAAGCAGGCGTACCAATGTGCGCTTGGCTTGGTAGCGGGCTTGGGGGTCGCGCTTGGTTTGTCGTGTTTGCAAATGGGCGGCAGTAACCAATGCAAACGGGTTAAAGCCGGTTTCAAGTTGCCCAGTTTGATCCGCATAATCAAGCAGTTTAACGACCGGAAATTTCAGGGTATGCAAACAACCGAGGATCTCAAAACCATAATGGTCTGGCCTCCAGTTATCTTCATCATCGGCCAGTACGGCAAGGCTGGCTATGGGGCAGGCATAACGGTCGAAAAGTCGATAGTTGTAGGTAAACATGCGTTTGGCGAAATCGGCATCGCGTTGCCCTTGGATTTCAATGTGAATGTAAATCCATCGTTGCTCGCCACCAACCAGGGTTATTTGCACGAGAGCATCGGCGAAGCGTTTACCTAATTCGGCATCACGCACAACTTGCCGCAGTTCGGTGTTCTTGAATTCATGGCCGCACGCCCAATCGATCTGGGTATGTGCGTCTGGAAAGTAAAATGCCATGAATTCGGGAAAGGCGTGTTCGAGCACGATTTTCCAAGGGCTGTCATAATCATCGGCGACGTTTTCGTCTTGGGGCTGTAATCTGGTCATCAGCTTTCAATCCAGGTTGGACAAACAGGCGGCTATACTGCCATCCCTATTTGTTTTTCGGTTTTGTGAGAAGTTTTTATTGCAAGTCACCATAAATGCAATTTTCTCTGGTTTGATTATCAGCAACCTTTATTAGCTCTTGCCACGGCTTCGTCAAACATCCAGCGTAAGGTCGTTTCTAGTGGGATGTCTTCAATTGATCCCATAATATTTTCTAACTGTTTTCGATCTCCTTGCAATATTTTTACTTCATTAGCCCTGACAAAATCAGGATTAACACGAACTTCAATGTTATATCCTGATATTTTATTCATTAAGTTAATGACTTCTAGAAGAGTATATGATTTTCCACTGCAAACGTTGAAAATATCACTGATTGATTTAGGGGTTTCTAATAATCTCTTGTAAATAGACGCAACTGTCCTCACATCCGAAAAATCACGAGCAACTTCTAAATTTCCAAGCTCAATAACGGCCTTATGTTTGGCGTAATGTTCAACAATTTTAGGTATTAAAAAATGTTCAGCTTGACCGGCACCGGTATAATTAAAAGGACGGACAATCGTAATAGGTAACCGCGATTTATATAATTGTGCTACATATTCCATGGCCACTTTGCTAACGGCATAATCATTAGCAGGTGCAAACGGTGTTGTTTCTGCCAATAATCCACCCTGAGCATTACCATAGACATTGGCACTGCTCGCTAATAATACTGCTTTTATTGAGTCGCCTGCCGTCACTAAGGCTTCAAGCAAACAACGTGTTCCTAATACATTGGTGCGATAAATTGCGTCAATATCACCATGAGCAACAAAAGTGATCGCCGCCAGATGTACCACAACATCAGGTTGTACTGTTTGAATAATCCGTACTATTTGACCAGTATCATTTAAATCCCCAGTATAAATTGATTTAACCCCTGCTATTTCAGCAGTATTACTATGCGAAATACCAAAAACTTCATAACCTGATTTTTGTAATTCTATAGCGAGATAGCGACCGGTAAAACCATTAATACCCGTAATTAATGCTTTTGTCATAATATTTTATTTCAACTGCTTGGGTTTTATGTTTTTAACCCAAGGCGGATTTACTTTTATTCTGATCTTTACTGTTTTAAACCCTTTATTTTCAAACCAAGCTACACCTTCTTTAACTAGCGTTAGCACTATAAAGTAAATTCCGGCCTTCTGAGGGGCGGCTACTTTTATTTCTGTTATGAGCGATTGACCGGGAAATATTGATTTAATTAACTTGGTGCGTAAACCATCAAAAATATGCATTTCTCCGGATTTTTTTGACCAGTGATACGATAAGTTACACGGATTTATACCATCCGATGCCCATTCATCTGCACTGTCATTAAATATTTCAACTTTAATTGTTATTTCTTCCGAAGAAGTAATAGTAGATATAGGTTTTAATACTTTTAATTTACCGGCATATCCCATATTCATATATTTCTCGTTAATTACAGTATTTCTTAATAAATTAAAATGAAAAACCCAATTCATTTCTTCTAATATCGGCTTCTACCATCATTTGGCAAAGCTGCTCTAAAGATGTTTTTGCTTCCCAACCTAATTCTTTTTTAGCTTTTTCTGGATTACCAATTAATAATTCAACTTCAGTAGGTCGATAAAATTTTGGATTGACGCGCACTAGCGTTTTTCCACTTGCCGCCTCTATAGCCACTTCATTTTCTGCATGACCTTGCCAAGCCAAATCAAAGCCTGCTGCTTTGGCGGCCATTGTCACAAAATCACGTACTGTTTCAGTACGGTTGGTGGCTAAAATGTAAGTATCTGGATTATCAACCTGTAACATACGCCACATGCCTTCAATGTATTCTTTGGCAAAGCCCCAGTCACGTTTGGCATCCATATTACCTAGCTCTAAAGTGTCCAATTGTCCCAGTTTTATTTTTGCCATGCTATCGGTAATTTTACGAGTGACAAATTCACGGCCACGCAATGGTGACTCATGATTAAATAAAATACCGCTGGTTGCAAATATATCGTAGGATTCACGATAATTAATGGTCATCCAGTGGGCATATAATTTAGCCACACCATAAGGGCTGCGTGGGTAAAACGGTGTGCTTTCAATTTGGGGAATGGCTTGTACTTTACCAAACATTTCTGAGGTGCTGGCTTGATAAAATCGAATTTTCGGGTTGACAATACGAATGGCTTCCAGCAAATTCAATGCGCCTTTACCGGTAATATCTAAAGTAGTCATGGGCTGATCAAAAGAAACTCCCACAAAACTTTGTGCAGCTAAGTTATAAACTTCTGTTGCTTCTGTGCTTTGTAATAAACGAATACTTGCTGATAGATCAGTAAGATCATATTCGACTAAATGCAAATTAGTATGCGTATGAATATTTAGTTCTTCTATGCGCCAGAAATTGACTGAGCTAGTACGGCGATAGGTTCCGTAAACTGTATAGCCTTTGTTTAATAAAAATTCGGCAAGATAAGCTCCATCTTGCCCAGTTATGCCTGTAATTATCGCATTCATATTATTCATTTTTTGATTTTTTGATTTTTTGATTTTTTGATTTTTTGATTTAAATTATTACTTATTATTTTCTAAAAAAATTGAAATTTTGGTAATGGTATATTATTTTAAATACCATAGTTCAACGCGAGGAGAAAAAAACTTATACTTCTGTAAATACTCCTAAAACTATAGTGTTAGTAGGCCAAATAAAAACTAATTAAAGTAAGAGTTAAGAATATAGAAATCTTCTTTCGAAACCCAATCAGTTGGATTTATTTTATTATTAATTAGATGATCCCCTAATATTTGCCCTTGGTTTTCATTACCTAAAAAAGGCTCATCAAGTGCTTTAATTAGTTTAAATAGATCACATTCTAAAAAAATTGCAAAATCATTCAATAGTATTGGATCTCTCGAAACAAATTTTTCATAATCTAAAAAAAAAATTCGCTCACTATTTTCGTTAACACATTGCTTATAAGCTGTTAAATATTCTTCATAATAAGGTATAAAGTCTCGACTAGACATTAATAGCCATTTATTTTCTGTCTGTTTAACTTGTTCATCAGTTAATCCAATTAATCTTTTTTTAATAGATGCAAATATTTCTAATGGGTCTCTTTTACAAAAAACAATTTTTGAATTATCAAATACATCAAAAATAACACGCCAATAAAAAATATGATCAGGTGTTTTATCAATTAATATGTTGCAATCATAATAATTTACTACGAAGCTATAGTATTTTTCTACTAATTCTCTAATACTATCTTTATTAAAGTCACCTTCTAAACAATTTAGAATGTAATTGAAAGCATGAACTTGATCAGAATTACCACCTAAAAATGAAAGAGCGCTCTCTTCATGAAATTTGTTTTTTTGATTATCAAACAAATAAACCAAAAAAAATGACTCTAGTAACGACTGTATTTTACTAGTGAATATTGAATTTAAAATTTTATATACAATCGTTGTTCCAGATCTAGGAACACCTGTCACAAAAATTTGTCTGAAATCATTATTAATTTGAAAGCCAAATATGTTTTTAATCTCATCGGAATAATCAATAAGTTTTGACCTAAAATATGCTTTATCAAGCCATAAACTTATAAGTTCAAAATCACCGTGGTTTTTTGTTTTGAAGGTTAAGAGTCTATCATTATATATTGCATGTGAATCAATTGTAAAACTTCTAACGAAATGCTCGTCTATAACGCGATCTTCTATCCATGAAGCGACAGGAATACCGTTAAAACTCACATCTATATCGCTCAAACATTTACAAGAAATATTTAAAGTTATATTATCTCTAGTTGTATCAATATGAGGAAGCCTTATTGAACAACAATTACTTGAGTTTTTTACTCCCCAAGTTTCTGGAGAAGACCAACCTTCGTATAGACATAAACTTCCATAATTACCTATTCCAAAAATAAGCTCTCTGTAATTATTATCGTTATTATATTGATTCATAATATTTTGGATTTATCTTAAATATGATATTTCTATTTTACCTGATAAGATACTATTTCCGTATTATCAGTTTATATTTTCCGCCGTATGAAAAAAAATCTCTTTTATCAGGATAAGTCTTCCTTAATAATTTAATGTGATCATCAGGCAATGTGTTATACATACAGCGTTTTCACAATTCAATAGTTACAGCGTAACCTTCTTAAGTTGAAAACGCTGTAATCTCCATGCAATCAATCTGAAATTGGCCGTCTTCAAAAATTCTTATGGAGTCATCGTAAAAAAATATACTGATTATTTAGGTATCATATAACCATTTGATAAAACTATAATTATACTAAATTGAGGTCAATATATTTTTGATTTTTAAGTGTATCATAAAATATTTAATTATATTCGATGAAGTACAAATTTATATTTGTACTCCACTGCTAATAATAAATATTATTTACCTGATGTGAAAACGCTGTAAGAGCAATAATATTTTTTTAAAAAAAAATTGTTAATTTTTTTGTAAAATAAAATACATTCCTCGCGTGCTAAGAGATTCTTTTGAATATCCTAAAGCAAGACACATATTAAAATTTTTATGATCTATATTAGTATCATCAGCAAAACCTGCCCATTTGACATGGGCTAATATTTTAAGCCCGTATTTTTCAACTTGTGAAAAAATATTTAAATAATAATCTAGCTTTAAGCGATTCATTCCATAAGTAAAATCAGAAATATCCTGTTTACTTGCTCCAGCTGTATGCATTTGATTAATAAAGTCTTCATCATTTAAAATTAAATGTGCCCAAGGAGATTTTACGAGATGACTAAAATGACTGCCAGTATCGGCCGTCCAAATTGGATCGAAAGTTAAATATATATAGCCACCAGGCTTCAAAACTCTAGCACATTCGGAAAGAGCCATTGCAGGATCTGGTATATGCTCAAAAGCATTAAACGAACTGATAAAATCAAAATAATTATTTTTGTAAATCATATTCATGGCATCAACAACATGAAACTCGACACGATCAATTAGAAAACTTGATTCGTACCGTTTGAATTTATCAGCAAGTAGCTTTACAAACTCTCCACCATACCTTTGCTGATTATCGCAAATATCAGCACATAAGACTTTTAATGCTTTATGCGCTATAAATCCTGCTTGAATTCCTCCGCCGCCACCTACATCTAAAGTAATTAATCCATTAAGATCAATAGCTATTTTATGATTAACGAAACGAGTTAGCATTTCTTGAACATCATTTTGATGATGAAAAAATATGGATTTTTCATCGCAACTCATCGCATTACCTCCCTACATTTTTTAATAAAATCTATTGAAATATTATCCCAAGCGTATCTATTTACTATTTTTTTTCCAGCTTCACCCAGTTTATCGCCAAATTTTTTTTCATTAACTAATCTGTTCATTGCTAAACCTAGAGTCTGTGTTGTAACTAATAATGCATTTTCTTCATGAATAGCTAAATCTTGGAAAGCTGAACAACTAGAATTTACAATCACTGGACGACCTGCTTGCCAAGCTTCAAGTAAAACAATTCCAAAACTTTCACTTGTACTCATATTAATTAATCCGATACATGACATTAATGCACCTTTTACTACATTCCTTGGCTGTCGCCCTAAGTGAGTTGCATAACTAGATTTTATTGGAATACCATCATCATCTGGGCCAATTAAAATGAGATGAATATTTTGATTAGTGGCGAGTTTTTCAATTTCTTTTATTATGTCTAAATAGCCTTTAGCTGGTGCTTTACGCCCAAGAACAAGAAAAAAAGGTTCGGATCGCATGTGCACAAGTCTAAATGCCAATTCATCTTCAGTGGAAAAAACTTCTGAAATATCAATGCCTGCTGGTAGATATGCCACATTTTTTACACCAATTTGTTCATAAAATTGACAAGCAGCTTTTGGGGCGGCCAATACCATACTAGCATCGCGAGCACTTTGATGAAGATCAGAAAAATGATAATAATCATCGTCAAGATGAGCATGAGGAATTAGAATTGAAGAGATATTCGCTTTTTTGGCCGCTGAAATTGCCTTAATGGCAGGTAAAAAAACATTATTATGTGTTACTACTATATCGTAATCTTTAGTAAATTTTTCCAGAAATAGCTCTAAATCTGGTGAGTGGGGACCTCTAATATCGGTTAGATTTACATCATATCTACCCCGCGACATACGGGCAGCAGATTCCATTTGTAAATAAGTTTCAAGCCCATTTTCTCCTGGTGGCTTCACAACTGATGGTGCTCTAAGATCTAATTCTTTTTCATTTAGAAAAATGTGCCTAACTAACATTCCTAAAGGTCTTGAATCAGCTAAAGAACACGTATTTTTCGCTGATACATAAAAGCTAATGGTGCTTGTTTCTGCTTTAAAGTAAATCTCAAAATAAGAACTAATATCGCAGTGAAGCAACTCTTCTCCTACGGTATTACATACTCGCAATACTGATGCCTGTGAAACATAACCCAATATTTTTACAGATGAGTTTTCGTTTAAATGGAGACCACATTCGGTGAATCCCCATCTAATAGGTAATTCGGTAGTTCCCTCTGGCTCTCCCCAACCCCATGCCAAACCTGAATCTTTTATATTGGATTTAATGATTTTATAGAGCTGCTTTTCGAATTCCGATTGTGCTCTCCAAGCCAACGCCAGTTTCTCATTTTTTAAGCAACTGTCTACTTCTACGATAGGAAATCGCATAAATCTTACGTTTTTCAAGCCAATTGGAGCCCCAATTTCAGAATCATAGTTATATCGACCAGAAAAACGTTGATTTTCTCCTATTGTGCATACTTCTGGAGCGATAACATCGACAGTAAATTCATTAGAATTACCTATCCCAGAAATCAACGATAAAAGCATTGATTCCGCACCACCTAAAATTGGTGAAGTGTAGCGATAAGTAACAAATAGCATGCGTTTCTTTGGCTTTTCGAGACTCTTTAAGTGTTCGACGAACTGTACTGCTAAAGAAGACATAGACAAATGCTTAAAAAATACCGATTTTCGCTCTTTACGCTTTATTTCACCTTCTATTTGTGGATTATCTAATACATTAAGTACAGTATTAGCAAACAAATCTTGATTTGTAATAGTAACGAAAGGTTTAACGGTATCAGGGTAACCTCTAACGCCAAAAGGAGTAGAAACAACGTGTAAACCATTTGCAAGAAAATCCGCAAGTTTTATATTGGAGCCACTTCCAGAAAACATCGGATTAACTGCAATTTTGCAACTTTGCAACACAGCAGATTTCATTGAGTCACTTAAAACACCCCAAATTTTTACATTTGTAGGGATATTTTGAGGTAAGGCATTACAAACCGAACCAACTATGTGAAATTCAACGTCATTACAATCAACTGCCAAAGTTTCAACAATAAATTTTGCAGCGTCTACATTTGGCATATGCGCTGAACCCAAAAACACTACTGATCTTTGTGAATTAATTAACTTACTTACAACATTCAGATCTGCACGTTTAGGTAGCATTGGCGCTCCAGCACCATTAGGCACTACTACAATGGGTGCAACGGCATTCATGCCTTTTGTGAAATTGCAGGCATCTTCAGAAGAAACTGCTATAACTAGAGCAGAGGATGAGACGCATAAATGCTCAGCGTAACGCATGTCTTCAAGTAAGATGTCTTTATCGGGATGCCATTCCAACAATGATTTTTTTAAACCATATTCAAAATTTTGTGATGAATAAACAAATCTATCCTTAAAATGATCCGGAAGTGAAACCATATAGGGATGCTCACACAACACAATTCGAGCATATTGCCTGAGTACTTTATATACCTTATTAAGAATATTATTAGAGCCAGTATGACGAAAAGCTACAATGTCATTTACCGAAACATGAAATCTAGAATTAAAATATTTTTCTTCTTCAATATGTGCTGTTGTTTTAGGAATACGAATACATTTAATGCGCTCCGTAATATCTGCCACTTCAATAGTTGTGCCCTCTGAAAAGCACAATACAACGACATCCGACCATTCGGCTATTGCTGTATAAATACCTTGCAAACGTGTTGCACCTCCACCTACTACATGAAATGGATCGTAGTCATTCAACGATACAACGTATGATTTGGAAGCATTTAAAAGAGCATGTTTCTCGAATAATTCACCAATAAGATTGTGAAATTTATTAGTGATAGACATCCAAGAATAGTATTTAAAAGCAAACTTCCTGGCTGACAACCCTAATTCTAATAATAATTTTGATTCATTAATGTGTGATTTAAGCACGCTAGGGAAGTCTTCTGCCTCTGATAATAGACAATCTTTTCCATCTTGAAAATCAAATCCTCTCATTCCTATATGTGTAGATAACACAGGAACACCATGCGCTACAAAATCAAGAATTTTAAGGCTAGAGCCACTGCCTGATAACATTGGATTAATAGCTATATCGGCAGATGAAATCAGAGACGATTTAACTTTTGCATCTACTAACCCATGTCTAATAACATTATTTGGGTAATTACCGGGAATCAAACAGTTACCGATCAAGTCAAATATAATTTCAGAACAGGCTGGAGCAATAATTTTTACAATATATTCAGCTGCCTGAACATTAGGTAAATGTCCGCTACCAATAAACACAGCTCTTTTTATAATGTTCGGTAATTTTGTATTTTGAACAGCAATACTGGTCATTCCGTTTGGAATAAATAAAGTTTGAGGCAATGTTCTTGAAAGCGTTTTTTCAAATGCAGCTAAATCATCTGCTCCACAATAGGTAACTAAAGAAGCTGACTTAAGTAATCTTACTTCAATATCGCAAACAATATCTTGGATTTTATTTGAAGAGGATGAGGCGTGTAGTTTTTTGTACAGTTCGTATTCGCAGTTATATGAATTGTATATTCTTGGTTTGTTATCTAGTTGATTGAATAGATCGTAGTAAAGTGTAAAAGGAGAATCATGGATTATTATGTCTGAAATTGGATACTGTTCCAAATACACGTTATGCATTTTTGTAAAAAACTTTCCGGAAGCTGCAATACAAGGGCCTGATAAATCTCCCTCTCCTGCATGCACACTAAGTTTTTGCCATTGCTCTACAAAATGAGAATCTTTTGGTATTCTTTTCTCTGCAAAATTATTTGTATGCCATATTGTTTCAATATCTGAATCTAAGTGCCCAGAACTTAACAAAGTGATATTGAAAAATCGACTTAACTCGAAATAGAAATTAAATAATCTAACTTCACCGCCACTTTTTGGAGGCACAAAGGCAGGAAAAAAACTAAATACCAGTAAGTTTTTCATTATCGATTCCCTCGAATATATTCGCGACCCAATTCTTCTAAAGGAGTTTTTATATTTCTATGTGCATTAAAATAAAAATCAGGCTCTACATTAATTTTATTTTTAGTGGAATGTAAAGGAATATCTAATAGATTAGAGCCTGATTGATTATTATATTTCCAACGAGTTTGGTCTTCTGAAGAACTTGTAAGTACAGCAAGGAATTCAGCGGCGCTTAATCCATCAATAATTTTTTTGGTTTGATAATTTAACTCGCCATCATCTATTTTACGACCGAGTATTGAATAGCAAGCTAAACGAACAAAACGCTCATTATGATATCTGCGTAAATTATCTAATGAGGCAAATTTTTGTATATCTGAAGAATTAAAACTCATAAAATATAACATTCGGTGGGAATTAAAATATCGGGTGTAGATGGATCATTTTGGCTATCCAAAACCTCTGGTATAGGTTTTAACAAAAATTCACCAAACACATCAAGATTACGCCGTAAAAAACTGATTTCAAGCACTTGTGGTATGGATACGCCTTCAACCAAACTAACCCCTGCAAAATTATTTGCGTGCCAATGCACGGGTACATGATGAGTTATTAATTTATTAATAGCCTGATGAACACCTTCAAAAAACACTGGGTCAACTAATCTATCAAGCCAATGAATTTCGCACACAATAATATCGAAATAAGCCAGTAAATTAGAATCAGTTGTAGCTAGGGTGGCATACTCATCACCCTCAATATCAAACTTTAATAGTGCTCTACCAGGCGATATTGATTTAAAGCGAGAAAATAAAGCATTAAAATCGAGAAAGTCGCCTTCGGTATGCCTTCCCCAGCCTTTTTTTTCAAACACAAATTTCGGATGAGAAATAGGTGGAGCATCAACAGTATGGTCAAATTGCAATACCTTTATGCCGTGGTTAGCCAACTCAAGATCAAAACTAACGTTATCACCAATACCAATCGATATTGCGCTATCGCACTGTAGTACACAATCGGGTACTACATAACCGCCATCATGGTCTCCACCAATACGCACCTTTTTCCTGGTTCGCATCACACGCGGAGACATTGACTTCATTAATGCCAGTATTTTTTGCTGACCTGAAAACGTGGCTGTCTGTCGCGTATCTGTACTTTGTTGCCCCAAAAGCGGCATAGATTGAGATATTAAGCCTAACCGTGTTAGTTCCTGTTGGGTTCTAACTTGATGTATCAACTTTAGGTCACCATTAATGCCTTTTACTGAACATTGAAAGTGATTTAAGGCACGTTTTTCATCACCGCCAAGCAAGGTAGCAGCCCGACCCAAGGTGTTATGCACTCCTGCTATCAACAACTGTGCAATCAGTTTTTTATCACAGCCCCATTCTTTAGCGAGCTTAAGATATTGGCGTGCGGCTATAAAGTCATTGAGCTGTTGCCAAGCACACGACACCAATAACGCAAGTTTGGCTCGCTCTGGATGGTGTTCGATATCAGAAACATTGATTTGGGTAAGACTTTCCCAGTCGCCAAACTGCCACTGTGTACGCGCTTTTTCCAATAGGTTTTCATCGTGAGACAACGCTTGGGATGGCTGAATGGTTACAGGTGCATTACCTTCAATCAAAATCGAATTCGAGACAAATTCGGAAACTATTTTAGTTAATTCACTCACATGCCAATGCAAATGTACGTGTTTTGGTGATGTTGTTTCTGCGATATTGTGTGGTGTAAGCGTGGCTTTCTGAAACTTGTTACTGAGATTATGTAGCCACTGTTTTACCGGTAACATATTATTTACACTCCACAAAACAGTCTTGCTGAATCAAGGATTGCGTAACTATTGAATAATGCAATTTGATCATAAAGCGGGATCACGTAACAAAAGATCTTTGATGAGATCAATTTGAGCTTCGGCTCTCAATAACTCTTCTTGTAAGAATTCATGCCGCGTATGACTACTAGTATTTTCTTCTTCAAGTCTATAGAGGTGTTGTTGTTTTTCTTCTAACTGCTGCAAAGTTTGAATATGCTCGTGGCTAATCTGTTCAATCTGTTGCTGACGTTCACTCGCAAGCTGAGTTTGATTGTCACGCTCACCTGTTAGCTGGTTGATGTGAGCTTGACGTTCTTCGGCTAATTTATTCTTGGCATCACGATCTTGCGCCAATTGTTCAAGCTGTTGCTGCCGTTCGCTGGCAAGTTGGGCTTGGTTGTCACGTTCCCCGCTCAACTGATTAATCTGTGCCTGACGTTCACTCGCAAGCTGAGTTTGATTATCTCGCTCACCTGTTAGCTGATTGATGTGAGCTTGACGCTCTTCGGCTAGTTTAGCCTTGACATCACGATCTTGCGCCAATTGTTGAATCTGCTGCTGACGCTCACTGGCAAGCTGGGCTTGGTTATCACGCTCACCTGTTAGCTGGTTGATGTATGCTTGACGCTCTTCGGCTAATTTATTCTTAGCATCACGATCTTGCGCCAATTGTTCAATCTGCTGCTGACGTTCGCTGGCAAGTTGAGCTTGCTGGTCTCGTTCACCACTCAATTGATTAATCTGTGCCTGACGCTCACTCGCAAGCTGAGTTTGATTATCTCGCTCACCTGTTAGCTGATTGATGTGAGCTTGACGCTCTTCGGCTAATTTATTCTTAGCATCACGGTCTTGAGCCACCTGTTCCAGCTGTTGCTGACGTTCGCTGGCAAGTTGGGCTTGCTGGTCTCGTTCACCACTCAATTGATTAATCTGTGCCTGACATTCACTCGCGAGCTGAGCTTGATTATCTCGCTCACCTGTTAGCTGGTTGATGTGAGCTTGACGCTCTTCAACTAATTTATTCTTGGCATCACGATCTTGCGCCAATTGTTCAATCTGCTGCTGACGTTCGGCGGCAAGCTGAATTTGATTATCTCGCTCACCTGTTAGCTGATTGATGTACGCTTGACGTTCTTCGGCTAATTTATTCTTGGCATCACGATCTTGCGCCAATTGTTCAATCTGCTGCTGACGTTCGGTTGCAATATTGGCTTGAAAAGACAGCTCTTCAGCTAATTGTTCATTCTGAGCTTCGCGATATTCGACAAGTCGAATAGTCGCCACCCGCTCAGTAATCAAACTAGAGCAAATCTTGTTCAAGTCATCTAGTTTTGCAGGCCAATCCCTCAAGAATAAAACCGACGCAAAAGCGGGGTGGTTTTCTTCAACGCTCAATATGCGTTTAAAACCTTTTTTAGTAAGATAGTCTTCCAGCGGTTCAACACCATACTCAGCCAAAGCCGTATCAGGTTGCAATATTGCTCTGACCCAAATAACGTTAATGGTATCCAGCAGTTTCTGGCTACCTTTCAGAATCTCTAAGGCTGGCAAGCAATCCACACAAAGCCAGTCATAAGCTCTGGCCAAAGCGTCGGTTTCCTGCAAAAACGAGTCCAGGCTACGTGTTTGCAGTGTTTGCACATCGGTTGCGACAAGATTTGGCCAAAAGTTATTGAATAACACAGGTGCGCAAAGTCCGCTTTCCTGAGTATTATTGGCGATGTGAAATAAAGACTCACCATCTTCAGATGCCAATACAACGTGATACGTCTGCCATTCAGGATAATTCTGCAACTTGGCCGTTATCGACTGTAATTGCTGTAAATTGGCATCAAGCAACAATGCCTTTTTAACATCGGCATGTCGCCATAATTGCATTGGCCCAGTGCCGGCACCAATACCAATATGAATAACACCTTGCGGTGGCATTAGCCAGGGCAATGCGTGAGCCAAAGCCGCTGCACTTACTTCATTGAGTGTCATGCTGCAATCACCTCAATATCACATGAGGATTCTATGCCTAATTCAATTGACCTAGCGTTGATAGTCGCAATAGTACCTTGAACGAGCGACTGCCAATCTTGCCAAGAGCGGTTAATCGCAATCTTTTGCATTTCAAGATCTGCCAAAAATAATGGCAAATACGAAATAAGCGCTAGCAGCAATGACTGGTCTGCAGCTGAAAGACTATTCCAGAAATGAATATCTATCGCTTGCGTTTTAATCTCGCAACGCAACTCCATTTTTAAACCGTAATCATCTTCAATATCAGGCTGCCAGTTCTCGAACAGTGGCAAGCCGGTCTCCGGTTGCGGGAACTCCAGTTTAGGGTGACTGGAAAAGCCTTTCTTTTTAACAAGCGCAGCGCTTAAACGAAATTCAATGCTAGGCCACTGTTTACCCTTATAGTGTAAATTGCTGACATGCAACCACAGATGTTCATAATCCGGATTGACCTGCTCGCGCTTTAGCCTAACCTGGTCATAGCGAAGACAATCGCTGTCTTCTTGCAAAGCCTGGCTCAGTTGAGTTAACGCTTGTTGCCAGATGGCAGGGTTAAATTTTCTATTATCCTCAGATAATTGAAAATCACCTTGCTGCAACGCATGACCCAATGTTTGGCTCAGCGCTTGCAAAAATTGCCAGTCGCTGGTGGATAAATGCGCCAATCCTGAAACGGCTTTAGTAGGTTTTACAGGGATAACTAGCGTTGTTTCATCAGCCGATTCAACAGGCCAGCGTAGCAGTGGATTCGGTAACTGAACATCTGGGCGTTCAATAATGATGGCGGCATTTTCATCTTTGACTTGGACACGCAAGCTGTATTGTTCAATGTGGCGCGAGGCATGATAAACATCCGTTGCCGTCAGGACAATTTCCTGTAACTCTTTTCCAAAAGCTGGAACAATCTGCAACCCCGCCATATCTACAAAATTTGGCCAGCGACCGAGAACCCGCGTTAAACGCTGATTGGTTTGTTCTCGAAGTTTTTGTTCTTGCAGGTGTTGCAGAAAATAATACTCTAGCTCCTCTTGAACCTGATGCAATTGTAGAAGCAATAATTCGTTTTCCTGCCTTACGTCAGTTGTAATTCTTATATAACTATCACGTTCCTGTTCAAGCTGATTGATATGTGCTTGGCGGTTTTCCACTAGCTGGTTCTGAGTATTTCGTTCTTGAACCAACTGTTCAAGCTGTTGCTGGCGCTCGGCGGCAATCCTGGCTTGGCTGTCGAGTTCACCGCCCAGCTGGTTGATCTGTACTTGGCAGTTTTCGGCTAGCTGGCTTTGGGCATCACGCTCTTGCACTAACTGCTCAACCTGCTGCTGACGCTCAGCGGCAATCCTGGCTTGGCTATTAAGTTCACCACCCAGCTGGTTGATCTGTACTTGGCGGTTTTCGGCTAGTTGGCTTTGGACATTACGCTCTTGAGCCAAGTGTTCAATCTGCTGCTGACGCTCAGCGGCAATCCTGGCTTGGCTATTAAGTTCACCACCCAGCTGGTTAATCTGTACTTGGCGGTTTTCGGCTAGCTGACTTTGGGCATCACGCTCTCGCACTAACTGTTCAATCTGCTGCTGGCGCTCGGTAGCAATCCTGGCCTGATTGTCGCGTTCACCGCCCAACTGGTTGATGTGTTGTTGACGTTCTTCGGCTAACTTTCGTTCGTTGGTCAAATTAGCATCATTGGCCTTAAGCTCATTTTCCAGCGTAAGATTTTTAAGGAAATATTGTTCCAGCTCTTCTTGAACCTGATGTAATTGTAAAAGGATTAATTCGTTTTCCTGTCTTACATCAGTAGCGATTTTTACATGGTTGTCACGTTGCTGTTCAAGCTGGTTGATCTGCGCCTGGCAGTTCTCCACCTTGTCGCTTTGGGCATCACGCTCTTGTACTAACTGTTCAATATGCTGCTGGCGCTCGGCGGCAATCCTGGCCTGGTTGTCGCGTTCGCTGCTGAGCTGGTTGATGAGCGTTTGAGATTCTTTCGCTAAATTTTTCTCCTTAATTAAATTAACACTCAAGGTATTAAGGTCGTTTTTGAGAGAATTATTTTTAACGAGCAAGGCTTCTTGATGTGTTTCTTGTATTTTCTGCTGGTGTAAAAACTGCAATTCATTTTGTTTTATACGAGCCTGAAACTCAATTTCTTGTTGTTCCATTTGTGCATTACACACAAACACCTGCGTAAGCTGCTCATCTCGTGCCTTGCTCATTGCCTCAAGGGCAAGCTCAGCACCCTGCATAACGCTACGCAGCTCAGTGATCGCATCCGGAATCTGCATGATTTGATCATACGAATTCGAGCGCTCTACAGTCGGTAATACAGTCAAACTTACTTTAATTTCTTCCCATAACCCCAGTGCTTCTGGAAATCTTTGCAGTGCTTGTTTAGCAAGTAAGCTGGCAAGTGGATTAAAAAATGCAGCAGGTTGCGCCTGAGATTCAGGGTCTATTGCGCTGTCATCTAGTTCCAAGCTGAATAATCTACTGGCCGTTTCAATTAACAGTGCAGGATCATTATTGATCCGTTCCAAATCAACCAATAAGCAACGCTGTTGGTTACGCAAATAAAATCGTAGCAACTCCCGCTCATAGACAAGCCAAGTGGCTATGGTATTGTCAAGTGAAAAGGGTATTTGCTCATCTATTTGGCTGATTGCCTGTGCAAGTGCTTGCTCTGGACTAACGTGGACGAGTATAAAACAAATTTCCGGATCGAAATCACGCCAGAAATCGAGTAACCACAGGCTACGACTGTCTGCCCAACCCCACGGCTCTTGCCCCCAATTAGCCATAAATATTTCACTAACTGACTGCTCCCACGCTTTACCTAATTGAACTTGTCGATACTCATGAGACCGCTTACCAGAGAAAATTTTATCGTGCCAACTGCCGATCGTAAGATCCGTGTTATTTTCAGTACTCAAGGCATTTTTTATACCGAGTTTTTGTAAATTGGGGAATAACTGTCCACTATCAATCCAAGGACTTCCCGTTAAAATAACTGTATTCATTATTATTCAGCTCCAGAAAATAAATGCACACCGCCTTGGCGAAAACAAATCTTGTTGCTAACAACAGTTCCTTGCTTTATCAGGCTAAATTGTATTGTTGGAGTCATAATTAATGCTTAGCCAACGTTTCAATTTTGGTAATTAAGGTCTGCAAACACTGCTCAAAATTATATTTATCTTCAATGGTTTTGCGGGCTGCTTTACGGAGCGCATTAGCTTTACGATTGGATAATGTCAGTGCTTCGTCAATACGGTCAACCATAGCGTCTGCATCAAAAAAATCAAACAGCAGGCCATTTTTGCCGTCTTTAATAATTTCCCGAACCGGCGCGGTATCAGAAGCCACCACAATCGTGCCTGTCGCCATCACTTCCAGCATTGACCACGACAATAAAAATGGGTAGGTCAAATAAACGTGAACCTTGGACAAGGTCAGCACATTACGATAAATATCTTTAGGTAAACGCCCCAAAATATGTACCCGTTGCGGATCAAGCAGTGCATGCAACTCATCAAGCATCATCGCTTCATAACTGGCATAACCTTGTGCAGGTAAACCATAACCACCCTCATTACTGCCCATGATAATAACGTGCGCATTAGGACGGCGCGTTAGCAGCGCGGGCAATGCCCGCATAAACTTATGAAAACCCCGTACAGGTTCCAAATAGCGGGCAGCGTAAGTAATAATTTCATCGTCACACGTTAAAGTCAGGCCTTTTTCAGGGATGCTAATAGACCGACCCGCCTCTGGCGAAAAATAATCCATATCAATGCCTTCGTGCAGCACATCAATTTTGGACCGCGCCCATTCTGGATAGGTATCACGCTGCCAACGGGTGGGCGAAATGCCCGCATCCATATCGTTTAAGGCCTGTAGATTAACAATGTTTTTTAAACGTAATTTAGCCAAACTTTCCGCATCGCACTGACTAAACTCAGGATCAAAATCAAAATCTTGTCCGCTAGCGGCATAAAAATATTCAAAATAGCCCAGATATTTTGCATCCGGCCAAATATCCTTCAGCAATAATGCTTCGCCCCAGCCAGGGTGAGCAACAATGACATCCGGTAAAAAGCCTTTATCTTTTAATAAATACGCTGTTTTTGCGACCGCTTCTGCACGCAATATTTTTGCTTCATAATTTTGCATCAGTGGATCAATCCCAGGCGATGAACCACGCGTCAACTGGTAAGCAATCACCCCCACGCCTTCAAAATCTATCGCAGGGTACTGGCGTATGGCAAGCACCTGGTTAGCAGGATTTTGTGCCAGTCGTTTAGCAACATGATTAAACTGAGCCGGAAAGTTTTGATGGAGAAAGAGTATTTTCATGCAATGAGAGACGAATAAGGTTGAGAGTTTGGCTTAATCAGACTGGCAATTTTTCGTGGCGGAAACGACAGGCCATTATGCGAATAGTGATCGAGATTTAAATTAGGATTGTAAAAAGGATCAGCAAACAATACGCCGCCCCAGCGTTGCTTTAATTCATTTTTTTCTTTTTCCAGCCGTGCCTGCTTAGCAGGTAAATCATCTTGGCCACGGCTGGCAGACTCTGCGTGCCATAATTTAGCAGCCGGTGTCCACACAATATGATTACCTAATGCCGCTAAACGCAGGCAAAAATCCACATCATTAAAGGCAACCGGAAAAGCTTGCGCGTCCATACCCCCCATAAGCAGATAGTCAGCTTTGTAGCACAACAAACACGCCGCTGTTACCGCACTCACCCGCCGTGTCATTTGGTTATAACCAAAATACCCGGCATCATTATCTTCCCAATTATTGCCGATATGCCCCGCCAAACCGTGTAAACCCAATAACACCCCCGCATGTTGCACCATGCCATTAGGCCATAATAATTTTGCGCCTACCGCGCCGACACCAGGGCGAAGTAACTGGGTAACCAAATTTTTTAACCACTGCGACTCCATTGCCTCTACGTCATTATTAAGCAAAGCAACAATGTCACCACTCGCCTGCAAAACGGCCATATTATTAATGGCCGCATAATTAAAGCGCTGCGGATAAGACAAAATACGACAACCTTGTCGGGTTAGTTTTTTTAAATAGCGCTGGGTAACGGCTTCTTGTGAATCATTATCAACAACAATAATTTCAACATCAGGGTAGTCGGTTTTTTGCAAGCTTTCGATACAGCGTTCTAGTAACAGTTTTTGATCACGGGTTGGAATAATGACACTGACTTTAGGCCAGGCTTTAGGCGGCGACCACTGAATCAATCGGCATTGTGCAGCGGGGTTTGTGCTTAATACCGTTGCTCCTGGTGCGATATGTGGTAAAAAGACACTGGCTATCGCCGCTGTTGCACGCAAGTCATACGGCGCACAGCGATGATAAAGCACAGACGCTATATGCCGGATGCTGCTGGCCTTATCACCTATAGCTGTAATAGCTAACCACGGCCACGCATCTGGGCTGCTTAACCAGGGCGACTTCGACGGCATAACAGCGGCGCGGATGGCGCATAAATACTGCAACGGGTTACCCGCCAAAAACAAATCCAAGTCCCAGTCTGGTTTAAACCACGGCTTAATCACCCCGTCATCTTGATAATCACAATCACTGTAAGCCAATAATACAGCGGGGTCGGTAAATGCCGCGCTGATGGCTGTTAGTGCATCCGGCTCTAAGTGATCCCCCGCTTCTACAAAACTCAGCAAACCTGAATGCTGTTTTACCTGCTGTGCTAACGTAGCAGACCATTGCTCGATCGCTATCGACTCAATACGTGGGTCATCGTGTGTAAAACTACCACAGATAAGCATACGAAAATCTGTGTGCGTCTGCGCCAATACGCTACTGACCGTGTGCGCAATATTCACCGTCCCAAAGATAACCAGCAAAAAACTATGCGCGGTGCTTGGCACAACGTCAGCTTTACCAAAGCGTTCAAACCAAGAGGGGTACATAGCAAGATCAAGCGAGGCCGGTACATAATGTTGATAGTGCTGCGACAAACTACTTAAAAAAACATGTTCAGACGCGGAAAAATCTTGCCGATTCAGTTCGTTATCAAAGCCTGCTGGAAAGCTTATCACCCTTAAAGGGCTGCCTGGAATAGCACGGCTTTTTTCATCGAAAACGCGTATTTCGTGTGGCTGACCATCGGCCAGTGCAAAAGGCAGACTAAAGCTAAAACCATGCTGACCATTGCCAATTCCCTGCTCTAACAAATCGCCGCGCAACTGATCAGCCAGTACGTCACCCAACAGCTGATTGGCCTCATAAAACCGTAAAGACACCGTGTGCTTGGGTAAATCAGGATCCCACGCCCAGCCGTGTACTCGCAAACCGCTGTGGTTGGTAACGTGACCCAATACAGGTCTGCTGTTGTCAGCGCTATCAACCGAAGGATAAACCGTGCTGGCTAACCAATAATCGGTATTGGCAACCCGTGCGCGTATGCGTTGAATATAACCCAGTTTTTCTAACGGTAATTGAATAAAAAAACCATAACAACCGTCACCAATCGATTGGTCGCTCAATTCTGGTAGCCAGGTTTCTGCACGAACAACACGGATTGGATAATCATCCGCATAAATTTCCACAATAGCGCGTTCGTCGTATTGTGTGCTGTTATAAACCCAACCGTATAACAAACCGCGCTGCATACCCAGTAGTTTGCCATGAAAATTTTCGGCTATTTTTTTCATGCAACCGCACTCAACTGTGCAGGCCGCAGCATAATTTGCAGCCACTCCTCCAGAGTTTTGTTTAAAGATAAGCGAATGTCGCCGAGATTTTCATCCAGCAGCTCTTTATAAATACCCAGTTCAGGTGCTGCTAACGGTAAGCCCGCTAATTGCGCCATCTGCCACGCTAAGCCATCAATTTCAGGCCAGGGGGCTAAATGCAGTGCCAAACGACACCCATACAAACGTAATAAATCGGCAACGTCTGCTTTGGCAACAGGCCCTGTTATCCAGGCTTTGCCGGTGGCAAACAGGGCTTGATCATCCCAGCTTGTACCCAAAACAATCAGTTCTATAGGACTACGTTGACGCGCCAGTAAACGGGCTAATGCCAATACGTTAAAGAATCCTTGCTCAGCGGTGGCCGCAAAAAATACAGCAAAGCGTACTATGTCAGTGTTTATGACAGCCGTTGGCTGTTTAATACCTAGCGCTGCTGCCTGCTTGATAGCACGGCGGTCAATTTTAAAGTGACTGTTTGGAAAATACGCACGGTGTCGCTGCGCGGCATCCGCTGAGGCAACAGTGATTGTTTCGGCTTTTTGAAACAATTGCACCGAAAAATCACGTAATGCTTTTGGGTGACTGTAGGCCGTATTTTTACAACCTTGTTCACTAACACAGGCCACACAGCTTGCATCATCCACGACGCTGATAGTGCATACTGCTTTCGCTTTTAGTAAAGTGCTTTGCAAACAATACGCACTGTAATCGTGCAAAATTATGTGGTACGGAATACCTAACAAACATAGGCCGTTTAAAATAGACTCTGGCCAGCCCACTAAGGCATGGATCTTAATGGCTTTGAAGCCAGCCGCACGCAGATCGTGCCATAACACGCTGCCATCAGTCGGCCAGGTATACGTTAAGGACAGTGGCTCGTTGCTGTTGCTACTGCTCAAGGTAATTCGGTAGTTTGCTTGCGTTGTTTGCGCTATCGCTAAATAATAAACACTGTGCCGATTGCGCGTGTCTAATGCCCTGATAATGTCATGGCTAATTGCATCCGGCAGTATGGCAGGCAGCACGACCAAAGCCGTTGCTTTAGCGGCATAATCCGGCAAAATAGCGCGTTGCAAAGCGTTATAAATTGGCGTTAACGGTGCGGTTGTTAAAAAATCGTTGTATTGCGCCTCGTGTTCTGGGTAGCGCTCATGAATACGCGCTAAGTTTTTGGCAACCAGGTGTTTTTTACTGATCCCGAAAGACACATTGCCCGCATGAGCCACAAAGACATTGCTGGCACAAACGTTTTTCCAACCTTTGGCTGCCGCACGCAAACAAAAATCCGTATCTTCCCCGTAACCACGCTCAATCAGAACATCATCTAAAAGCCCTACCTCGTTTAAACAACTGCGTTTTATATACCAGCAAAAACCCACCCCAGAAGGTATTTCAATCGCATTAATGCCGTGTTGCTGCGCTAAAATAGTGTCCATTTTTGCCAGCATCGCAGGTTCTGGCATAGCAGCAACCTGCATAGGAATTGGAAAGCTCAATAACTCTGCGTTATTACTTAAAGGTGTAACGCTACCAATACGCTCCGACCGATAAGCAACTGCATGTAAGCGATCCAGCCAATCACCGTGTACACAGGTATCAGCATTTAATAAAATCACATCGTTATGACAACTGGCACGCAAACCCTGATTAACAGCCCCAACAAAACCGATATTTACCGGTAGCTGAATCAGCTCGATACGATTTTTTGCGTGAAGTTCCCGTAAAAAATCAACCAATAAAGGCTCTGGACTGGCATCGTCAATCACAATAATTCGGTACGCGATTATGTTTTTGGCGCTTAACAACGCATTAAAACAAGCTTTAGTTTCTTTTAAGCCTTTGTAAACCGGAATAATAATATCTATTACGGGGCTTTTACTGGCGGTTACTCGCGTGTTTACATGCGGGGTAATAGCTGTCGTTTGTGACGTATTTTGTAGGCGCTCTGTATTCAAATACAGAGGTGATCCCACTAAATCCAAGCCGTTAAGGTGAATACGAATAACTTTAAAGCAATCAGCTGATACCGTTAATGAAAAACCATCCCGCCCCGAACCAAAACCTTGCTGATGCAAAAACGGCGTTGTAAGGTAAGGCGTTAATTTAAAATCCGCGTCGTCTAAAGTAACGGTTAAAGCCGGTAATATGTTTGAATCAAGCAACCAGCCGGTAATGGCAGTGCCGTCATAATGGCAAGCACCCACAGGATTAAGTTGTAATTGCTTAAGTATTTGTAAGGCAATAATAATACTTTGCCAGTCATTTTTTTGATGCAGCGTTAAACGTGCTAACGTAAAGGCTTGTTCTGCGTGTTTGGGTAACAGTTTGGCATGTAAACGTAATAAATACTGCTGTATTTCTGGGCGATTTGCATGCAATTGATAGGCGCTTTCTACCACATCAAACGCCTCAGAAAAATAATGACAGCGCTCTAACGCTTTGGCACGCAACAACACCAGTTCAATAGCGACATTAGGATTACACCTTTCGGCTCTCTCTAGCAGTCGCCAGACAGCAGATGCCCGATTTTGTTCAAAGAGAGACAACGCCATTTTTAGCAATCGCACATAATCACTCGCTAAACCACTTAGCTCGTAATGGAACGGCTGGTAATCAAAAACATGATTAATGTCTTTCATGGTTACACACAATATGCGCGGTGATGGATTTTTAAATAAATAACGTCCGTGTGCGATACAAAAAATCATTAATTCTAAATGATTTTATAATGGATAAATTGAAATTTCGTAAGTATTCACTTCCCTCTTTGAAAAAGGGGGATTTATTTTAAAAATCTCCCCTAACCCCTCTTTTTCAAAGAGGGGGACTTAACCGTTACGAAATTTCTTTATTCAAAATACTTTATATAAAATTATTAACATGCGTATGCTGTGTATTGTAAATAACATAATAAACAGGTTAATAAAGACATATACTTACTGATACCATGTTAATTAATAAACTGTTTGCTTATTAAATAACCTGAGTAATTATTAATGCAACCAAAAAACGATACCGAGACATCGGTATCGTTTTTGTAAAGACTACTGCTTAGATAAAGTTATGATTCAATAAACCGGTTAATGTCACCGTTTCACTTGCGCCATCAATTACACCATTATGGTTAAAATCAACAGCAAATGTTTCTACATTGGAAACATGCAAGGTGGTATGGTCGGTTAATCCAATTACCAAGCCATTTCTACCGATAGCTTGTACCGAAGAAACTTGCGCATTAAGATCAGATAAGAATAATTTATCAATTCCTGCTCCACCATCAATAGTAATTATGTTGTTACCAATGTCATTACTGATAACCACTGAATCATTACCTACACCGGTATTGATCGTATCATTACCAGCGCCAGCGGTTACTGAATCATGGCCTGCACCCGTATTAATCGAATCATTGCCTGCACCCGCGTTAACGCTGTCATTACCTGAACCCGAATTAATACTGTCATCACCGGCTCCGCTATTAATTGAATCATGACCCGTTCCTGTGGTAACAGTATCTTTACCCGTGCCGGTAATAACCGTGTTGTTACCCGCGCCAGCATCAATACTGTTATTGCCATCGCCTGCACTAATTAAATCATTACCTGCACCTGTACTAATCGTGTCATCGCCAGCCCCGGCAGTGACGGTATCAGCACCAGTGCCGGTAATAACCCTGTTATTACCTTCGCCCGCCCTAACCGCATTACTGCCGTTACCTGCGTTAATTACATCGTTACCCTCACCGGCATCAATAGTGTCACTACCGTTGCTGGTAGTAACAGTATCATTACCCGCACCCGCCGTAATTTGCAGTGCCTTGCTGCCTCTAGTGGTAACGACATCATTACCGCCACCAAATACAACAGTGCCGCCAAAGAGTGTCGGTAGCTGTAAATTAACGGCGCTGTTGGTATTAAAGATTAAGGCGTTTAAATCATTAGCAACGGTAGGTGGGGAGTTAGTTAGAGTAATACTACCGCCACCCTGCACAAAAACGACATCGGTACCAGGGGTAATACTACCAAGTTGATTAGCGTTGAGTGCATCATAGCGGACGGGAACTCTTTCGTTATTCAGCTGAGTCATAAATCTATTAAGCTCTGTCTGATTTAAGCCACTTGCAAGCAGATAATTTGACATATCGGCTATATCTTTGCTAGTGGGCGTGTAATTTGCCATTTCATAATCCTTATAGTTTAAATTTGGGCATTAGATTGTTACTCACTTGCGTTAAAACGAGCGCGATACAATTTTTACATTCATAGCGCTCGTTTTTCACGAAGTATGGGATTATCAATACCTTTACCAAATTTAAATGTAATGAATTTTTTGTAGAGTGACTGCCATTGAATCGACGGATTAAAAATATTCAAAACGCAAATTTTATTTTTCACTTGGTTTACATATTTGGCTTAAGGCATATCAAAAGTGCGGTTATTGTGACTTTGCGTTAATTCATTTTTCTTGTGCTGTTCAGATTTTAAAGAACAATTCTCAAAGTAAAATTTTTACAGTATTTTCAGATGTTGAAATAATTTGCTACCCACCACTTAAGGCGGGACACCCTGTAAGGCTTAACCGTTCGCCCTGAGCGTGCCAAAGGGCGGGCGGTTAAGTCGATCATGGTTCGACACGCTCACCACGAACGGCTTAACCTGAAACTGTCCCGCCTTAAGTGGGTAGCCAAATAGTTCAACCAGCACAATTAACTTTTTTCTAAAATAATTTAATGCTTGGACACGGATAAGACGTAACAAAGCTGATTTTTCGCAATAAACCAAAAAATCATCCTGATAATTACGTGCCGACACTGTAAAAAAATTATACGTACAATTCAAATTAACAAAAATATTTTACACACATTAATTTATGTATAAAAATAGCACATTATTTAAAATGTGTAATATTTGTTATGGATAAAAAAATTTATTGACTAAATTGTATACCATAAAAAATAAAATTTCCACATGTAAAAAATATTTACACAAAAAACTTTACATTTTTTACAGATTTACACCCTAAATATATAAAGTAACAATTTGAAATAAAAAGAATAATTATAAAAAACTATTTATTTACAAGTCATATAAAAAACTTACAATATCTAACATATTCTCGAAATAATCTGTATCGGCTTAAATTTTCATCGCTTATTTTTGAGGCGGCTTTAAAATAAGGCTACCCGTTTAATAAGGGACAAAATGTAGGTTGGGTTGAAGCCTTTCTCAATCCAACATTTCCAAGACATTGTAAATGCGGGGGTTACCCCAAACAGCAAGTAACCCAACCTACCTGAATGGTATGTGTTCACTCCCCCCCTTTGAAAAAAAAAGGGGGGGGAGTTTACGAGGGATGGAGGAGGATTTTAAAAAAAAATCTCCCCTGAACCCCTCTTTTTCAAAGAGGGGCACTGAATAATCACTTTGAATGTTATTATTTTTTATCCCGTGTTAAGTTAAGAACGCGCACGAAATAACTTGAGCAAGTTCATGCTTCGACAGGCTCAGCACGAACGGTGGTGGCGTTTAAGTTGTTCAAGTTATTTCATGCACGTTCCTTAGTAGCCGCTTTAGCGATACGAACTAACACTTTTATGCAGTCGTTTTACATTTAGAAAGACAGCATAAAAATAAATAAGCCGTGCAGTTGTTAAAAACAACCGGAAAACAAGAAAAAACTCAAGATACAGCGTTTTCAACTTAGGACAGTTACAGCCACCGTTCGTGCTGAGCTTGTCGAAGCATGAACGGCACACTTCGACAAGCTCAGTGCGAACGGTTACGCTGTAACTATTGAGCTGTGAAAACGCTGTATATTGATATGGCAACAGAAGCTACCTACTTAAGGCGGGACAGTTTCAGGTTAAGCCGTTCGTGGTGAGCTTGTCGAACCATGAACAACAGCCTTCGACAAGCTCAGGCCGAACGGTAGTTGTAGTTTGTTGTCCCGTCTTAAGTCGATAGCCTAAACAGAAGAGGGCGAAGCATTGGCAAACAGCGGGCGGGTGAAAGGTGTTATTCTCAACTATGCGTAGCGTAATTGATGAGGATGGGTATAAGGGAAATGTGACAGCCATGCGTGTCATTCATATCTGATAACCGCAAAATGCCGGATTGGTGACGTGTTTATTTCTCAAGCTACTCGCACAATTCGCCTCAAATAGGCGAAGACTGAGAAGATACAACCAACCACACGAGAGATTAAAAAATGCTAGTCGATAAAAAAGCTAATAATCCTGCCATAGCGATAGGCTGTTTTTTACAAGGCATTAAATTGCTAGGCTCAGCACCGCTGCGTCGCTTTGTTATTATGCCGGTTCTCATCAACATCGTGCTGTACAGTATCGCCTTTGCCTTAGGGTATTTTTTTCTTGGCCAATGGATCGATCACTTTATTCCCAATTGGCTACAATGGCTGCGCTGGTTGCTTTGGCCATTATTTTTTAGCTGTTTTTTTGGTGTGCTATTTTTTAGCTTTATGCTGTTGGCTAATGTATTGGCCGCACCTTTTTATGGCCGATTATCAGCAAAAACCTTGGCCATACTGACAGGACAAACCAGCACTATTATTGAGCCACCGGTGGCCAAAGTGCTTTGGGCAGAATTAAAACGCGGCTTATATTTTGCAATTAAAGCCATTCCACTACTGATTATTTCTTTTATTCCGGGTGTTAATGTGATTGCGCCAATACTCTGGCTAGTGTTTGGCGCATGGAGTATGGCCTTGGAATACACCGCTTACCCAATGGAAAATGCAGGGCTGTTATTTAGTCAACAGAAGAAAATTTTACGCAGTGTTCGCTTAGGCGCGTCAAGCTTTGGCGGCATTGCAGCGTTAGCATTAACTATTCCTGTGCTAAATTTTATTGTTGCACCGGCGGCTGTGGTGGGAGCTACTTTATTTTTTAATCGACTGATGCCACACAGACATTAAGATGCTGTCTAAAAAATAACACGTAAAGCGCAGTTGTGTTATTCATTATCACGCAAAGCGTCACTGCCATTATAAGGGCTTCTACGCTTGGTCATTTCAATAAGATACCGCAATGCCTCATTAACCGACTCACTGTCTGGAAATATTAATGCAACATCTGATTCCAAACGGATTAATTCACCATAGCTTTTATGTGTGGCATTAAGCTTTTTGAGCTTTAAGTTTTTCAAATCGTATTCTGGTCGGAATTCATATTCCGTTTCATTAATGTCCATGAGCTTTTATCTTATAAGTATAATTGTTTATAAAACACCTGCGGCAAGTAACAGATGCGTATTTAGGTAATTTATGACATTTTTTGTCTACATTACAGACAGTGCAATCTACGGCATGGCATCAATAGTGATGATTTAAATGGGTAAGTTGCACATAAAAAACAAACTTAAAATTCCCAGCGTAATGACATTTTGCATAACCTCATCCCAGTTAATTGTTTTTGGTTCCATCATTATGTTGTCTACACGGTTGCGTACTTGGTCATGCATATGGACAGGTGTCATGATAATATTCCTGTAATCTATTGGTTATAAATGTATTTACGGTTGTTAAATACTGGTAATTCTCAATGAATACTGTCAGTCACGCGTCATTTTGCGTTGTAAAGCGGCACTTATTTTCCCTGTGCAACTCAGTAATTACGTTGGTATCAATATTTATGTATTGGTCTTGGCTATTGCAAACAAAACAGCTGTATTGTTTTTCACTTGGATTGAAATAGCAGTGAATTTTATTTTTGCAATGTACTAATAAATTAAAAGCAGATAGTGTGCCAACATTTTCATAAAGTTTTTCCCACAAAAAACACATATAACAAACTGATTAATATACATAATTTATATAATAGAACTAAAGTCATTACAACAAAAATTTCCTCATGTAAAACATACGGACAAAAACTCACGATAGCGTAAAAATCATCTGTAATTAATGTAAGAAAAAAGTAAAAATGCTACAAAAATAGATGAATTACAGATTTTTATGACAGTTACTTACAAGACTTAATTGGCAGCATTCATGTAGTTCTAAGCTTACAGCCAATGCCCAAGACACCGCTATGCAGCTTTATTTCACCGCAGTTTTCTGTAAAAAAAACGGACACTTCGCTATCAGAAATAATGCTCTGCTGTGTACAGATTTTTTATAAATCTATCAGCCATAATGTTTCAGTCTGATTTGTTTTACGCGCACTTTAAACATATATTATGCGCTTGGATAATCAGCGGAAACTCTAAATGGACACCATCAGCATACGTGGCGCACGAACCCATAATCTGAAAAATATTGATATTGATCTCCCCAGAGATCAACTTATTGTTATCACGGGGCTTTCCGGGTCGGGCAAATCTTCACTAGCCTTCGATACCATTTATGCCGAAGGCCAGCGGCGCTATGTCGAATCGCTGTCTGCGTATGCCAGACAGTTTTTGTCGATTATGGAAAAGCCGGATGTTGATCATATTGAAGGCTTATCGCCGGCTATTTCCATTGAACAAAAATCCACCTCGCATAATCCACGCTCCACGGTGGGTACCATTACCGAAATTTACGATTATCTGCGCTTGCTGTATGCCCGCGCGGGTACGCCGCGCTGTCCAGAGCATCAAACCTCATTAGAAGCGCAAACCATCAGCCAAATGGTTGATCATCTGCTGGCACAACCGCAAGAACAACGCTGGATGTTGCTCGCGCCCGTGATTAACGAGCGCAAAGGCGAGCATCTGCAATTACTGGATGACTTGCGCAGTCAGGGTTTTATTCGGGCGCGTATTGATGGCGAAGTGTATGAGCTGGAAGAAACCCCAGTGCTAGATGCCAAAAAGAAACACACAATTGAAGTGATTGTTGACCGTATAAAAATACGCGATGACATAGCATTACGCTTGTCAGAATCGTTTGAAACCGCGTTGCGCATCGCAGATGGTATTGCGATTGCCGTGTGCATGGATGACGGCACTGAGTTGCTGTTTTCGGAACGTTACGCCTGTAAACATTGTGGCTACAGTATTACCGAGCTGGAACCACGCATTTTTTCCTTTAATAACCCCAAAGGTGCGTGTGGCAGTTGCGATGGCTTGGGCGTTAGGCAGTTTTTTGATGCCAGTTTAATTATCCATAATCCGGACATTAGCCTAGCGGGTGGTGCGGTACGCGGTTGGGATAGGCGTAATGCCTATTATTATCAAATTATTTGTGCGTTGGCCAAACATTATGATTTTGATCCTGAAGAACCGTTTTCGGCGATGTCAAAAAAACATCAGGACATTGTGCTGTACGGCAGCGGTAAAGAGGCCATAGAATTCAGCTTTTTTAATGGCACCGACAGCGCCAAAAAGAAAAAGCACAGCTTTGAGGGCATCATTGCCAACATGGAGCGACGCTACCACGAAACCGACTCGCAAATGGTGCGCGAAGAACTGGCCAAATATTTATCGCATCAGGTGTGCAATGTGTGTCAGGGTGCGCGATTAAATGTATCAGCCCGCAATGTGTTTATTGATGAGCACCCGATTAATGCCCTGACCCGCTTCCCTATCCGCAGCGCGTTACATTTCTTTAAACAACTGAATTTGCCCGGTATACGCGGTGAAATCTCCGTTAAAATTGTCAAAGAAATTCAAGAGCGTCTGGAATTTTTAGTTAACGTGGGGCTGGATTATTTAACCCTGGATCGCAGTGCCGAAACCTTGTCCGGTGGCGAGGCGCAGCGCATTCGCTTGGCCAGCCAGATTGGTGCAGGCTTGGTGGGTGTCATGTACGTGCTGGATGAGCCGTCGATTGGTTTGCACCAGCGTGATAATCAACGCTTGCTGAATACCTTGTTTCGTCTGCGCGATTTGGGCAATACCGTTATTGTGGTTGAGCATGATGAAGATGCCATCCGCGCCGCACAGCATATTGTGGATATTGGCCCTGCGGCCGGTGTGCATGGCGGACAAATTGTTGCTCAAGGTACGCTGGCGGATATTCTGGCCAATGAGAATTCGTTAACCGGCCAGTATTTGTCCGGCAAAATGCGCATTGCCATTCCTGAGACCTTAACTGCTGTAAATCCCGATAAGCAAATTTGCGTGCGTAACGCACAGGGCAATAATCTTAAAGATGCCACGGTTAATTTTCCAGTCGGTTTGTTTACCTGCGTGACCGGCGTGTCTGGTTCCGGTAAATCGACGTTAGTGAACGACACCTTGTACGCCCATGCAGCACGATTGATTAATCGCGCCGGTATTGTGCCCGCGCCGTGTGCGGGTATTGACGGTTTGCAGCATTTCGATAAAGTGGTGGATATTGATCAAAGCCCGATTGGCCGCACGCCGCGCTCTAATCCTGCCACCTATACCGGCTTGTTTACCCCCATACGCGAATTATTCTCGGCCACGCCAGAAGCGCGTTCGCGTGGTTACACGCCAGGACGCTTCAGTTTTAACGTAAAAGGAGGTCGCTGTGAAGCCTGTACCGGCGACGGTGTGATTAAAGTAGAAATGCACTTTTTGCCGGATATTTATGTCAATTGTGACCTGTGCAACGGCAAACGTTATAACCGGGAAACCCTGGAAATTCGCTACAAAGGCAAGACCATCGATCAAGTGTTGGCGATGACAGTGGAAGATGCCCACCAGTTCTTCAGCGCGGTGCCAACCTTGGCGCGAAAATTACAAACCCTGGTTGAAGTGGGTTTAAGTTATATCACCTTGGGGCAAAATGCCAATACCTTGTCAGGCGGTGAAGCGCAGCGGGTAAAGCTGGCTAAAGAATTGTCCAAGCGCGACACCGGTAAAACCTTGTACATTCTAGACGAGCCGACTACAGGCTTGCATTTTCATGATATCCAACAATTACTGGCGGTATTGCATACGCTGCGTGACCACGGTAATACGGTGATTGTAATAGAACATAATCTGGATGTAATTAAAACCGCTGATTGGGTAGTGGATATGGGGCCTGAAGGCGGTGATGGCGGTGGCGAGCTGGTAGCAGAAGGTACGCCGAAACAAGTCTCAGAAAATCCGGCTTCGCACACGGGATTATATTTACAGCGGTTTTTTCAATAACGCTGAGCGTGTTAACTGTGGTTTTAAAAAATGAAACACGGAGGATATGGTTAGATGAGTATGTGCTTTTGCCGCGATTGTTGCACTATAAATACACAGGCAACATGTTATTATAAGGCACTTTTTTTCTGTCCCGTTTTAGGAATATTATGCACGAACTTATTGAGGGTGAACTTTACCAGGCTTTGGAATACGCGAAAAGTGTCGATCAGCATCAAGGCCAACGTATTATTATTCAATTTGAAATTGATCAACCGCTGCTGTCACAAGCGATTTTTAATGCATTCCCTTCCATGATTGCTGAGCATAACGAGGAGCTATCGCACTTTTTTATGGATTTATGTTTTGAGATTATCTGCGTTTACCAAAAAGCATTTGGCAGTACACCACGCTTTAAAGATGATCCAACCTGGATGGAACGCCAAGCGGTATCATTTGATGACATATTGCAGCCAATGGCGGGTAAAACCAAAATTGATGCTAAGCAAAGCAATAAAATGAAAAAACTATTTTTTCAACCCAAAGAGGGCGAGATTATTCAACACGGCTTGGTGCAGTTTTTGAATGATTCCATTGATGACGATGCACAAGGTAATAATTACTCAAAGCCTGCGATTGAATTGACTAAATCCATGCTGTTTGTCACAGTGCGCTTATTCAGTAATTTGTATACTAATCACGTTAGGCTAGCTAGCTGATATTAAAACAATAGCTACCGCGTTTTCAACTTAGGACAGTTACAGCCACCGTTCGTGCTGAGCTTGTCGAAGCATGAACGGTACACTTCGACAAGCTCAGTGCGAACGATTACGCTGTAACTATTGAACTGTGAAAACGCTGTAACTGTCTCGCCAAGACAAAAAGCCACACAGTGACTGAAAGCACGTTTTACTGTGTAGTAGCGCCCACTTTATAAAATAATGCCGTACAGTTGTGATTACCCTTCTTGGTATTGATGTTGATTGTGCTAGCAAATCCTTGGCAATCACCGCGCCAGCCATTAAAATAAAAACCTTTTGCAGGTGTTGCGGTTAATTTTAAAGCGGCTCCCCTGGCTTGTGATTTTGTGCAGGCGCTGCCACATGCAATACCCGCTGGCTTACTGATCACCTTACCTTGGCCAATAACAGTAATGCGTGTGACTGCTAGCGCATCGTTAAGCGCAGCAGATAGGTAAACGTTATCTATGCTAATCACTTCTGATAAGGCGTTGTAGGCGTTGTCGTTGAAGTTGGCTAAATTGCTGATACCATCAACCACAGCCATCCCTTTTATAACCTTACCAAAAACAGCGTAACCTGCGGGATTATTTTTATTGACCTGATAATCTAAAAAGGTTTTATTTTTGTCCGCTAAGTTAATAAAAAATTGTGATGTCGCGGTATTAGCGCCTTGCGGGTCTTTAGGATCCGATGAGTTAGAAAGACGCGCCATTGCAATAGTGCCTCTTACGTTACTTAAGCCGTTGCTGGCTTCGTTTATAATCGGCGCATGTGTTTGTTTTTGCAAACCAGTGGCCTTATCAAAACCGCCGCCTTGTGCGACAAAACCTTTAATAACTCGGTGTATTAGGGTATTTTTGTAAAAGCCACTTTGTGCATAATCAATAAAATTTTTCGAACTAATAGGTGCTTTTCCATGATCTAACTGGAGGGTAACAGTGCCTTGCGTGGTTTGTAGCTCAACAATATTAAAAGGCGCACCGCTTACAGTGTGATTAAAAAACGCAAGTGCTGGCACTAAAAGTAAAAAAGACGGTTTACGCACGGGAATTCCTATTAAGCATAATTAAAGGGGATGTTGTCTGTGTGTTTTTACAGTTTAAAGTATAGTCTAAACATGCGCTGCCAATTTTCTTACTTGGATTGTGTTTTGAATAGATTTAATCTCACCGCCCTACTATTCAGTAATGTTTTTTTTGATTAAAAATGGATTACCAAGTATACTAGCCAGCTTTGTAGAGACGCGCCCAGGTAGCTCAGTCGGTAGAGCAAAGGATTGAAAATCCTTGTGTCGACGGTTCGATTCCGCCCCTGGGCACCATCTTACAATGTGTACTGCTAAAAAATGCCCAGGTAGCTCAGTCGGTAGAGCAAAGGATTGAAAATCCTTGTGTCGACGGTTCGATTCCGCCCCTGGGCACCATTCATTTACATCCCCTTATTTTTCCAGCGTTTGCATCCTTAAAACGCACGATATACACCCGCCTTATCTTTTCTTTATCTGATTTTGTTAAGCGCCGTATTACGCGCGTTTTTTAACGGTATTTCCATTGCCTGCAATGCGGCCAAAAGCTGTTATCAAATGATACATTCGGCACAGCCCATATAATAATACAACTCATAAATATAAATAAATTTTATATATCAACAAGATATGATTTATTATGTAAGATAAATAGACAACTATTCTCGATTAACTTACCATTTGAATTCCCCAGCTCAGCCGCTATGGTTACACCAAAATGAGAAAGTATCGAGTTACATCCCAATTATTAATTTTTGCTATCAGCGCAATGCCATTGGCAGCCTTATCAAGGCCTGCTAACGTTAAGCATTTTGGTAGAAATTCACCGTTTAAAATTGCTGATTTGCCAGCAAGCCGCGTAAAATCAAGTTTACAGGCACTGCCAGCAGCGACCCAAGAAAAAGCATTAACACGGCTACATAGGTTTTCTTTTACAGCAGCAGATTTACCGTATTTAAATATAGACTCCAAAGGCGCAGCTTTTTACAGCGATACGTTTTTACCAGAACCGACTGCAAAAAATACTGCGGCAGCGTCGGGTTTTGTACATGCACCACAACCCATTAGTGCTGCGGATGCGTTTGCTTTGCACAGCAAGCCCGGTGCCACTAAAGTGGTATATCTTGATTTTAACGGACATGTCATTAGCGGCACAGCATGGAACGATGCGACACATCCATCATACAAAGCCAAGCCTTACGATACCGATAACGCTCTCGATACGTTTAGTAGCACTGAATTAAGTGCAATCCACGAAATATGGCATCGTATTGCTGAAGACTATGCGGCTTTTAATGTTGACGTGACCACGCAAGAGCCGGTTAATTTTGGCCCCACAGTAGGCAGAGTTTTAATTACTCACAGTACAGATCGCGATGGCCAGATTATGCCATCTTCCACCGGTGGTGGCATCGCTTATGTTGGCGTTTGGGGAGACAGTGATTATGCAAGTACACATTCGCCGGCAATGGTTTTCTACAATCATTTAGGCCCTGGATATTCGCCTTTTATTGCAGAAGCGGCTTCTCATGAAATGGGGCACAACCTTGGACTCAACCATGATGGCACTTCAGTACTTGGTTATTACAAAGGGCATGGTGATGGCTTAGTATCGTGGGGTGCGATTATGGGCAACAGTTATAGTCAAAATGTAACTCAATGGAGTAAAGGCGAGTATGCAGATGCTAATAACCAACAAGACGATCTTAGTATCATCAGTAATTTACTAACTTACCGCACGGACGATCACAGCAATCTTTCAACGGGCGCTACCGCGCTACTGATTGATACAGCAGGTGCAATAACGGCGACTAATCCAGAAAATGACCCTTTTAATACCGCAACAAGCAATAAAGGTATTATTGAAACCCGCGATGATATTGATTATTTTAAATTTAATGCAGGCGACGGGGCATTACAAATTAATATTAACCCTACTTGGATAGCGTTTTTAAGATCTGATAATAGAGGCAGCAATTTAGATATTCAAGCAACGTTATACGACCAAAATGGTACACAAGTAACGCAAGTTGATCCTATCGATAATACCAATGCCGTCATTAACGCGACGGTGACAGCAGGAACATATTTTCTTGCTGTCGCCGGTGTGGGTAACTCGGTATCCCCTTATAGCGATTATGCCAGCCTAGGCGAGTATTTTATTTCGGGTACGATAACACCCGGTGTTCCAGCTGACACAACAGCACCGACACCCAATCCGATGACCTGGTCTATCTCGCCCAACGCAGGTGGCAGTAGCAATAGTATTAACATGACAGCTACAGTGGCAACCGACAATTCGGGTGGAGCTGTACAATATCAATTTATCTGCGTTTCCGGTGGACAAGGTTGCGTTACCAGTGCCTGGCAAGCATCTAACCAATACACAGCAACAAACTTGGCCGGCGCAACACCTTACAGTTATCAAGTAAAAGCCAAAGATGCGGCTAATAATGAAACCAGCGCATCTTTAAGTGTTTCGGCAAGCACCATGCCGGTAGATAACACGCCGCCTACACCAAATCCTATGAAATGGCAGCTAAAACCCAATGCCGGCCAAAGTAGCACCAGTATCACAATGACGGCAGTGCTGGCAAAAGATACGCCCAGTAGCGCTATAGCGTATAAGTTTGTCTGTGTGTCAGGTGGGAAAAATTGTGTCGACAGCAGTTGGCAGTCCACCAACCAATACAACGCTACGGACTTATCGCCTGCAACAAAATACACGTTTAAAGTTAAAGCTAAAGATGCCTCCGGTAATGAGACAGCTCTATCGGCAGCTGGGTTGGCAACAACCAAGCAGGCAGCGCCATTAGCACCAACAAATTTAACAGGTAGTCGCTTAACGGCTACAAAAACTAATTTGACTTGGGGCGCTATTAGTAATGCAACACGCTATGAAATATGGCGTTGTACAGTTGCCGGTAGTGTGTGTAACTACAGTCGCACGGCCACAGCAAATGTAAACGCATACAACGGCGTTGCCCCCACTTCTACTGTACGCTATAAAGTGAGGGCGACTAATACAGCAGGATCATCTGCCTTTAGTAATGAATTGAATTTATAGCTTATACAGCGTTTTCAACTTAGGAACGTGCATGAAATAACTTGAACAACTTAAACGCCACCACCGTTCGTGCTGAGCTTGTCGAAGCATGAACGGCACACTTCGACAAGCTCAGTGCGAACGGTTACGCTGTAACTATTGAACTGTGAAAACACTGTATTATTGTGGCAGATACTTTAGTCTCGATTTTTTTCGGCTAAAGCCTCTGCCGCGCAGTTCAAAAATATTTCGATCAACTACTTACTGCTCATGAGAAACGGTTACAGTAAGCTTTAGACTCACATTTTTAAAAACACCGCGTCAACATTACGATTAGATACCTAATTTTTGTGTGTAAAAATGCTTTAGCTATATCAACTTACTTCAAAATAATATGGCTGTACGCCCTTTCTAACTGTGCAAGTTCATTTAACGTATTCAGGTTGGTGAATATATCGGCTTCAGCGCTAAAATCTACACGACTAATAGAATGCTGCGCTAACCAGTCGCCCACTTTACGCTGGCCACTGGCTAAAAACTCACCTAGATTTTCGCGCAAGCCAGTACGCACCGCAAAAAACACCGGGTGCAACTGTGTGCCATCGCTTGCAACGGTGAGGATGCTTTGCGTGCTTAGCTGCTGTTGCAATAAGCGCTCAACATGGTTGGCGGCAATTAATGGGCAATCACACGGCATTACAATTAGCTGATCAGCATCGGTTTTAAGCAGGGCGGCATACACACCGGCTAAAGGCCCGTCGTAGCTGTCGGTCGTGTCGCTAACCACTGGCCAGCCAAAGTGTTGATAGGTGTTCAAATTGCGATTGGCATTAATAATTAACTGATCAACAACCGGTGCCAGCGCAGCAATGGCGTAACAAATTAAAGCTTTATCTCTGTACGCAACAAGGCCTTTGTCTTGGTACGCCATGCGGGTAGCACGACCTCCGGCAAGAATAACGCCTGCTGTTTTTGATTGATAATGATTGGATTTTGAACTCACGTTAAGCTAGGTTGTCCAAGTGGGTTAACTGATGCAGATCATACCTAAACGTGGCGTATCTGTCCGCTTGTTTCTACTTTATGTAAATCAGTTATAGCACTATAGGCTATTTAAAAGGCCGTGTTAATGCGGTAGAATCCGTCATCCCAGTTGTTTTGCACATGGCAGTTTAGCAAACGGCGTGAGGATACAGTAGTTGGTGACATTAAAAAATAATAACGAGAGGAGTTAAACGTTGTGAGCAAAATTTTAGATGAAGTATTAGCGGCTAACCAAGCCTATGTAGCGGATTTTGGCGATAAAGGCGAGTTGGCATTGCCACCCGCCAGAAGCTTTGCCATTTTAACCTGTATGGATGCACGCTTAGATCCTGCTAAATATGCCGGGCTGTCAGAGGGCGATGCCCATGTCATCCGTAATGCGGGTGGTCGTGCTAGCGATGACGCGATTCGTTCATTGGTTATTTCTTACAAATTATTAGGTACCCGTGAGTGGTTTATTATTCATCATACCAATTGCGGTATGGAATTATTTACCGATGAAATCATGCGCCGTTTGTTAAATAGCAGCTTAAAAACCGCGTCTATTGATGCAGAAGGTTGGCATGATTCCGGCGATGGCCCTGGCTCCGCAGAATGTAATTATATTGATTGGCTGACTATTAAAGATCAAGAATCCAGCGTATTGGAAGATGTCACACGGGTTAGAAATCACCCGTTAGTGCCTGGCAATATTCCTGTCTATGGCTATATCTACGATTGCAAAAGCGGTCGTTTGATAGAAGTGCCTGCGGCAACGGAAGCGGGTAAGGCTTGCTGCTAAGCCTTTGCAGTGCAACCATGTTGGCATTTAAGGTGCTAGCATGGTTGCCGTTTTGTGGACTTAATCTTGCCATTGAATGTGCGTAAGCGCAATCTAGCCGTTAAAATGGCTGACACTATTCGCCCTAGCGGCATTAACTGACTGATTGAGCTATATGAAAAAACCCTACACAGCCCTTATTTTAAGCGCGATTGCGCTTAACCTTGCCGCATGTGCCACCACAGCGATACCAGAAAAACCCACTGAACCAGCCAGCCAAGTAAATAATTATCCAACACGGGATCGTGTGGACTATGTTTTAAACTGTATAGCGGAACACGGCGGCTTAAATTATATTAGCCAATACGCCTGTGGCTGTAAAATTGACAAAATAGCCGAACAGATGAGCTTTGAAGCGTTCGATACCGCCAAAACATTTACTAATTTGCGTGGTGTGCCAGGAGAAAGTGGCGCGGCGTTTCGTGATCCGAAACAATCGAAGGATTTGAAGAAAAAACTGAAGGAAGTGGAAGCGTCTGCGGAAAAAAGCTGTTTTGTAAAATAACGAATGGCAGTTTTGCACAGAGTAATCAAACTAAAATAAAGCACTGAAGCCTCCTGATTGAGGTAAACTCAATCAGGATAGCGTGTATCAGGTTATAGCCGTTAAACCTGGCCGTGCAGTGCTTCAAAGGCTTTTTGTGCCTTTTCCAATTCTTGTTCAGCTTCTTGCAAAGAACTGGCTTTAGCATGTGTTTTAGCAGCTTTTAATATGTCGTTAGCTTTTGAACGATTTCTATCAACAACGTCATTGGCATTAACTTCTTTACTGGCATCCAGTGCCGCTTTAATCATTGGTGCAACGGCAGCACCATCTGAACCGCTTTTTATTGCGACGATAGCCGCTTTTATTTTACCGATAACCAAGTCAATAGCTTCATGAGGACCGTAAGCTATTCTGCCTTCATCCACTTCAGCCAAAGCGGCGGTTGAAAAACTGCCCATAGATGTGGCAATCAATAATGCTAATCCGAATTTTTTTAAAAGTTTCATAATTACAGTCCTAAAAATTAGGTGTTAGTTTAACTTACGTTTTTTATCTAAATTTACATCTATCTCGTAGCTTAAAGACGCACACAAAATAAGTTGAATACTTGAAAATACCAGTTTTGCTCGTACTGATCTTGTCGAAGCATCAACTTGCTCAAGTTTTTTATACGCGTTCCCTAGAAAGTTGCCGTTGCGCAACTAGTTGACATCCTCCCCGCGTTTAAGCACGGGGATTCCTTATTGCTAAGGAGTAAGCTTGCCTCGCGGCTTCTTGCTGGTTACTGTTGCCGGTGGCATTAATGCACCACTCGCTTGGCAGTCTAAGACGCGGTGTCCACGCGCCAGTACATTGATATAATAAGGAAATTGGATTACATCCTCGCCCTGAACGGCGGGACTTTACGCTTCACTTTGATAAAATGGTCTTACCAAGTACCGTGTGTGATCAAATATCTTAAGTCTTCAAATTTTGTTGTTGCTGTGGCAAGTTCTGCACTCGCTTCTGTCAAATTACCTTCTTTAGCGTGTTTTTTGGCAGATTTCAAGATGGTATTGGCTTTCATACGTGCATTGTCAACTTTATCATTTGCATTGATTTCTTTGCTAGCATGTAATGCTTCTAAAATCATGCCAGAAACCTCTTCTCCGCTCTTTTTCGCTGCGATGCCTTCTTCAGCTATTTTAATTTTAGCTTTTACTAAATCAATGGCTTCTTCAGGGCCGTAGGCTATTCTGCCTTCGTCAACCTCAGCCAGTACGGCGGTTGAAAAAGTACCCATAGAAGTTGCAATTAACACAGCCAATCCGAATTTTTTTAAAAATTTCATATTACAGTCCTAAAGTTGTTGCTATTTATTATTAAAGTTTTGTTAATGGCTTATATACCGACTCACATTTTATTCGTATTTTAAAAAATTGCAATCAAACAGTCATGTAAAACAAAGCAAGCCTGCATCTAAAATAGAGTTAAGAGCCGATTTAACACCACCTGTAGCGATAATCAATCGTACGTGTCAGATAAGATGAGGCTTATTAAGAGATTAATCAATTACATCTCATTCTAATAACGGTGAATCGAACTAAGCAGCCAGATTCGAGCCAGATTCTAGCATGAAAGAATGAATAAAAGCTGAATGTCTCGGCGTTGGTGCATAAATTGACAAATATGGCATTATATTGGTGTTGGTGCATAAATCATGGCTGTAACAACATGAAATAAAAAATATTTTAAATTTTAGAATATTCCTTTTTTTGCTGATTTTTGCGAAAAACAGCGTATTTTTCGTAAAAATTTAACTATAACAATATGATTTTTAAAAATATTATTTATGCACCAACGCCGGTAAAGGGGAAATGTCGGCATCAATTAATTTATGCACCAACGCCAATTTTCAGTGGCATTTTGAGGATGATATTGACAGTGCAGAGAAAATAACTTGATCGTATTGTTCCGTACTCTACGAATTGCGTCTTATAGCTTGTTTATAATGCTTATTTTGACATTATCCGTATAATATCTATAATGGCCATTATATTGATAATATAGTTATTTGGAGAGTTCCCATGCAAATTATTACTGCCCGTGATGCACAGACTAAATTCGGTCAATTTTCAAGAGAGGCACAGCGCGACACGGTGGTTGTCACCAGTCATGGGCAACCGGTTTTTTTAACCATTCCCGTTAAGATGACATCCAGCATTGCACGCTTGATTCGTGAGGTATCACCAAAAGATGGTATTGAGGCTAGCAATGAGCTACGCGAATTTTTTGGGCGCTTAAATGCCCAGCGGCCAGAGAATCCAATCTTAAGCGAAATGGAAGTTAGCAGCCTGATTAAGTCTAATGACGATTAAACCGTGTATTGTCTTTGATACCAATGCGCTCATTAGTGCGTTGATGTATCCTGCGTCAGTGAGTGCAACCGCACTAACGGAGGCGGTTAAGCAATTTCAATGGGTGGCTTCTGATGCTACGTGGTCAGAACTAGAAACTGTTTCAGCGCGTAAAAAATTTGCAAAGTACTGGACAGAGTATGACCGATTGATATTTCTGGCTAATTTAGCCAGTATGACAGACTTGCATGTCACGCAAAGCGTCATAGAAGCCTGTGTGGATAAGACGGATAATAAATTCCTTGAGCTTGCCGTAGATACAAACGCTGTGGTCATTGTCAGTGGTGATGCCCATTTGCGCACGATGCACCCGTTTCGGCATATCTCAATTATTTCGCCTGGCGAATTTTTAAGTTTTGTTAGGACACCCATCTCCTGAATGTGATTGCGCCTTACCGCGTTGTGTTTGCGGTTTAAGCAATTATTAAAATTTTGCCTGAAGGTATGGGTTTCATTTCGTGTAATTATTCAAACCCTAGCTACAATATCTCCCCTCATTTTAGCCTTCTCCAAAAATAGGCCTTTTAAGGTAAAAGTGTGAAATATTACCACTCCAGTTGGTTATTATTTTGCGTTTTTAGCTATTTTACGGCGAGTGTTAAAAAAACTTACAACTCTTAATTATAAACTCTGTTTAAAACACGGCGTTTGTGTCAAATTTTGCGCGGCACTAAGACAATAAAACGAGTATTTAGTTCCATTTAATAAAATATTATTGTCAAATTAATTTACGACCTATTATTTGCGTAAATTATAAGTAGAAGTACGGATATTTATAAAAACTTTACAACTCTTACAAAAAATAACAATTTTTTGCAGAAATCACACTTTCCTTCCAGAACAAGCAATTTTTCAACCAAACATGTCAAGTCAGTTGTCAATAGCAGTCATACAAGCTAACTCATTCATTTTTAAATAAATTCCATCCTGTTTACAGAAAAAATATTTTTTTGACAACAGTTTGTCAATTAAGTTTACAGCTTGTGCTTATTAGTATTTTAACTAATTGATTTATAAAAAAATATAAATTGTAAAATTTTGGCACGGTTGCTGCTTTAAGATTAACTGTAAGGTATTAGACAACACAACCGTAAAATTTATAACCCGAAACAAACTACAGCACTATGACTTGTCAATTTAAAACCGCCGCGCATACTTTTTGCCAAGCCAAGCCAAGCCAAGCCAAGCCAAGCCAAGCCAAGCCAAGCCAACAATAATTTTCGGCTTGCCGCAACTGGCAGTCAAGCGGCAGCGTTCCCATTTCGTTTTAAAACACCCCTAAACCCGATGTCTGTTTTTGCAGGCATCGGGTTTTTTATGCCTTGTGTTTTGTGCCGGTGTTGGCGGGCTGACATCAAATATTGGGTTAACCGAAAAACGGTTAACCCAACTTACTGGAAACACTTCCCCAGTGAATAGGAGGTGACATTATTACTTTTAAACGAGGAAATACTATGAAAATCGTAAAACTATTAGCAGGTTCAATGCTTGCTGTCCTGCTTCTAAATAGTGCGGCAGCATTTGCTGGACCACCACCTAAGCGGCCGAACGTGCCGCCGATTAACGTGCCACCGCCGCCAGTGCGTTAATTTAATTTTCCATAGGAGCTGCGGAATCCTGGATTTTGTGTTCTGGATTCTGCGTTGCTACAGATTGACGCGTAGCCAATGCCTTACGCAATAAACCCGGCTATAGGCATTATGCCCCACCTATGGCCGGGCGAATAATCAACGGGGCGAAAGGCTTGGCTAAAAGTGAAGATGAAATGGAAGGCATACGTCAAGTCGAACTAATAACCCACTAAATCCACTGACTTTTGGAGTCATGCTTATGTACAAACATAGATTACCAAGATTGCTCATATTCGCCATTGGCATCTTGCTAAGTGGCAGGGGGCAGTTTGTATTGGCTTTACCTGCTGTACCAACCGATGCTTGCGCATTGCCTGAGAAACCAGCAGGTAGCCCGGAAGAAACCGCCTGGCAGATTTTCGTTGCGATAAATTGCAAAGTGGCGAATCAGCAACTCACTTGGGAAACCTGGAAAACACAGGCGTGTTTGAATAACCCAGCTGATTGTAATGTTCGCCGTCTTCACGGCAGCGTACTTCGCGCAGCAAATACCAAAGAGAGTACATCTCACCATCCACGGCGCACAGGGGCATGCTCAGCAATGACTACGAAGGATACAGCGGATCCATCGTTAGCGCCCTTCGTGCCAGCAAACCTCAATGAAAAGGAAAAGGAAAAGCCTCAGTTTTGCGAAGAAGTCACCATCAATGCCAGTGAAGAAGCCTATGCAACACGCAAAGGCTTACTAACAAATGCAGGTCAGATGACCTTTCTGCAATCCGGTGGCACAATTAGTTTCCCCACGGGTGCAGTTGAGGTCAAAGCCGACTGGGTTGCAGCGTCGTCTTATAACGGATCAGTGACCTTCGACTGCAAGTCGCCGAATACCACTACGATCTATCAAGAGAAAATCGGCGACATCTGTTACGCACTGACTGGCATGCATATCAGTTCTAAACTTTATCCAAAATGGCTATGGGCAACATTTGAACCGCAAAACAAAGCCACAAACCCCAATCGCTGCAATCCGGATCTTTACAACGTATGTTATGACCCTTGGGGTTCAGTTCCCGCTAAGTCTAAAGGTAAAAAAACAAAGATATCGCTAGAGCTTGCAGCGTTATTTGACAAGGCAGGTACAGCACTCGATCCATCGTTCAGGAACTATCGCCTAGTCGGCACCCAGACAGCTTTCGATCAACCGGCTGTCAGTCACGCCAATCTGGGCAATTCCTTTGTTGAATTCAACGCTGGAGTTAAACCTGGGCAGGCTTCATGTATCACTTGTCACAATTACGCCCAGCGGGCTATCTCTGGAGCGGCAGCAGGTTCTACACCTGGAGGACTCCCGCCAGACGGATCGGCAGCTGTAGACAACCCAACGCCGCTACCAACTACGTATAAATCACTTGATTTCTCGTGGCTGCTTGGGTTAGGTGTGCCGTCGCAATAGATAAGGCTTGGGGCATCCCGGCTAAGAACTGGAACTACCTCCCCAGTAAATAGGAGGTGACATTATTACTTTTAATTGAGGAAATACTATGAAATTTGCAAAACTATTATCAGGCGCGTTGCTTGTTGTACTGTTTTTAAATACTGCGGCAGTATTTGCTGCTCCACCATCACAACCAGACAGGGCGGCGGCAAAGGCGGCGGCAAAGGCGGCGGCAAAGGCGGCGGCGAAAGCAGAGATGAGGAAGCGACTCCACCCCCCGAAAGTGCGATAGCAAATCATTTTGCGTGGCTTGAATTTGGAATAACCACCCTAATCCAATAGGTGGTAACAATGTGACAATATCACTTTTTTAACCGAGGAAATATTATGAAATACACAAAACTTTTAACCACCGCACTGTTTGCCGCCATGCTTTTAAACACTGGACTGGTAGCCGCTGAAGAAGCTGCACCTGCACTAACGCCGGAAGAGCAAGCGCAGATAGAAGCACAGGCGGTAACAGAGGCAGCAGCGGAGATTAGAGCAGAGACCGCATCGGCATCCCCAGAAGAAAAAGCCAAAGTAGAAGAAGCCATTAAAGCGGTGGAAGCGCAATAATAGCATTGCCCAGGGTGGGCACAGGTTGGTTTGTGCCCATCCTACTGCATGATTTCTATTTTTTACCTTTCTTAGCTGCGTTTTTGGTGTAAAATTGCACCAAAAACGCACCTAAAACGGAGGGTATAATGACACGACAAAGCATTTCTTTTTCTGCACCTAACGATCAATGGTTGAACAATCTGCTTGAGCGCGAGGAATATGCCAGCAAAAGCGAGATTGTAAACGACTTGATAAGAAAGGCACGGGCACAACAAAGCGAGATTGAACTGATACGCGCCAAACTGATGGCATCCGAAAAAAGCGGCTTTATTACCCAAACCCGTGAGGAAATCCGCGCAGAATTTAAGGCAGAGCTACGGCGTAATGGCGAACTATAAAATCACCGAGGCCGCAAAAGAAGACCTTAGACGCATCTACCAGCGGGGATTTCGAGAATATGGCGAAGCCCAGGCCGATAAATATTACGATGCCCTTTTTGCTCGCTTTGAGCAAATAGCGGAAAATCCATTTTTATATCAGTCTGTTGACCATATTCGAGAAGGTTATAGACGCAGCGTTTGTGGAGTGGATAGCATCTACTACCGTATTGTGAGTGACAGCGTAGAAATTATTAACGTCTTGGGGCGGCAAGATATTGGCGAAATCCTTTAACGCGTAAGGTAATTTAGCCGCGTAGGTTGGGTTGCCTGCTGTTTGGCAACCCAACACCATTGCACAATTATAATGTTGGGTTGGAACAGCACCAACCCAACCTACCATACTGACCTGGTGATTTTTTAGTGATGCACACGGTGTCTGATCCAGTACCTTAAAGCAATGGAGGATTATTTACCGATGAATCTACTTTAAGGGTCAAGTTAGTGGAACGCTTTGCTATTTCAATCAGGGAACGCAACGCAGCATTGACAGATTTAGCGTCTGGAAATGCAGCAATAACATCAGGTTCTAAACGAACCATGTCACCAAAGCTTTTACGTCCAGCTCCCGTTCTTCTTACTTGTAAGCTTTTTAGGTCGTATTCTGGCCGAAGCTCATCTTCAATTTCAATTTTGTTCATATGCTTTCCGTTCTGATTGTGTTGCTTCTCTTGCGCTAATTAACCGAATAACCTCGTTACGCTCCATATAGGAAATGAACAATAGCCTACCCTGATTAGATTCACCTATAAGAATATAACGATGCTCACCATAGGAATGATCGGGATCGTAAAAATCTACATAAAGCGGATCATTGAAAACCGTTTTGGCTTCTTCAAATGTGATGCCATGTTTAGAATAGTGGCAGATGCTTTATTTTTATCCCATTCATATTTCATAGAGAGATTATATTTGGCAGATGATGAAATATCTACACTAATTGTAACGAAAGCCAGCAATAAATTAATAAAACCGCGTAGGTTGGGTTGCCTGCTGTTTGGCAACCCAACCTCGTAACCTGTGGCATTTGGAATTTCAACAACGCGATTTGTGGGCACAGGTTGGTTTGTGCCCATCCTAAATACCTGCGTTGTTACAGATAATTTTGGCTTAGTTCAGTAGCTACTATGGTGGCAAATATGCTACCATTTTGAGCATGATTATTGTGATCGACACTAATATTATTGTGGCGGCTTGTATGGGAACCGGTTCTGCTGCCGAAGTGGTTGCGGCTTGTCTACGCAAAGACCATACGCCACTGATGGGCGCAGCCCTGTTTGCCGAATACAGCGATGTGGTTAACCGTGAAGACCTCTTCAAGACGTGTCACTTAAACAAAGCTGAACGCAACGAATTACTGGACATCTTTTTTGGCGTATGCCGTTGGACAGACATCTATTTCGGCTGGCGACCCAACCTAAAAGACGAAGCCGACAACCATTTGATTGAACTGGCCGTGGCAGGCCATGCCCAATGTATTGTGTCGCGGAATATCAAAGACTTAAAAAGCGGTGAATTGTTATTTCCCGACCTTTCCCTGCTGACACCCGAAGTGTTTTTACGAGGAGGCACTGCATGAACGCATTAACCCTGAGATTGCCAGAACAAAAACATCAACGCCTAAAGGCACTTGCCAAAAGCAAAGGCATGAGCGTCAACCATTTGCTGGATGAAGTCACCACCCTCATTTTGGCTGAGTTCGATTTAAAAACCCAGTTTGAAATTCGCGCCCAACGCGGGCAGGGCAAAGCCGAGCGTGGGCAAGAATTGTTGACCAAAGCCAAAACTGGATTTTTTGAATAGCCGCGTAGATTGGGTTGCACGCTTTTCGCAGCCCAACACATTGGGGCGTTGAATGTTGGGTTTACCAGAAACAGCAACAACCCAGCTGAGGTAACTGGTTGAAAGCCTGATCATTTGTCTAAGCGTGCAAGGGCAAGATCATACACAGCATTTTTGCTGCGTTGGCCAACCGCAATCACAGTGACGATGATGGTTTTATCGTCAACCTGATAAACCAAGCGGTAGCCCTGTTGACGCAGCTTAATTTTGTACAAGTTGGGTGCGCCCGTCAGCGCCGCAGAGGGCACATGCGGATTGTCGAGCCGCACTTTGAGCTTATTTTTAAATTGCTCTTTTAACGTGTGGCCTAGCTTATGCCACTCTTTAAGCGCCGATTTTTTAAATTCAAGTTCATAAGTCATCCAGCGAGACCTTAATGGATGCCTCTGTCGCCCGTGCTTGCACAATTTTTAGCAGCTCGGCATCGTCAATCAAGTCCATCATGGCTTGGTAGGCCGTTGCAGGCACACAATAAAACGCCGGTTCATTTCGGTTTAAAACCGCAATCGGCATCCCGTGACCACTGGCAACCACCTTCATCGGGTTGGCTTTCAATTCGGAGATGCTGGCGGCAATGTCAGTGAGGACATGAAAAGTCATGGTAGCGTACTCGCTTTAATTTAATGACCTAATAATAGGTCTTTTAACAGGTCTTGTAAAGATTTCATGCTGCACCAGGCAGCCTAGTGGCGCTTATAGCATGATCACGTTTAACTGAAAGAACCCAATGAAAACCACACCACGCATTAAATCAAATAGGATACCTCTGGCGATAATCACCGCTATGTTCGCGGTTTCCAACGCCAGTAGCGCTAAAGACTGCGGTGAAAAGCCGCGTAGGTTGGGTTGCCTGCTGTTTGGCAACCCAACACATGGGGAATAGTAAATGTTGGGGCACACGCTTTTCGCAACCCAACATATGGGACTGAATGTTGGGTTGCAACAGCACCAACCCAACCTACTCGTAACCCGTGACACTTGGAATTTCAACAACACTATTTCCTTTTTTGGACGCTTGACATGTTGAAAGCCGTGGCATATGCTCGTTCATATACCAATGATAGGGGATTGTCATGCACAACGAACGACATGTTAGCTTGTTCAGAAATGGCCGCAGCCAAGCGATACGAATTCCGCGCGATTTTGAACGGGAAGGCACCGAAGCGATCATCCGTAAGGAAGGCGACACACTGATTATTGAACCGGTCAGAAAAAAAAGCTTGAAGGAATTGCTGGCAACCTTGCCAAGGCTGGATGAAGATTTTCCCGACATAGTTGATCCGGTAGTCGAACCTGAAGATATTTTCTAAAATGGGCGATTATCGTTATTTGCTGGATACCAACATCGTCTCAGAGCTTGTGAAAAATCCTCAAGGTAGGCTGGCCGAAAAAATGCTGACTTCAGGATGGGAAAAATACAGTTGCACCAGCATTATTGTCGCGTGTGAATACGTTACGGTGCGGCTAAAAAGCAATCACCGAAGCTCACGTTTAATGTCGAGCAAATTCTCGCAAGCTTACCGATATTGCCTTTTCAAGATTCTGCGGACGTTACCTACGCAATCATCCGAGCCGATCTGGAGCGGAGAGGTTTGCCCATCGGTTGCCATGATTTATTGATTGCTGCCCATGCTTTTTCGCTAAATTTAATCGTGGTAACCGCAAATGAGCGGGAATTTTCTCGCATACCCGATTTAAAAGTGGAAAACTGGTTCAATGACTTATAACGCACTAAAGCTTGGCAGAATGGAAGCGATCCAACGATTATCATAAACGAAGTATTGCTGTAATGCGATGTACCGCCTCAAACAACTGTTTGGTAACAGCTTGGCTTCCCGTATTTTTGAAACACAGCAAACTGAAGTCCATGCCCGTGTCGCGGCGATGAACATTATGACCTGCCTGAGTATGCCGGTTTCGGTTCGGGTAGGGATAGCTCTGTCCTAAAAAAAGGGGGTAAGGGGAAATGTCGGCATCGATTAATTTATGCACCAATGCCGAATGTCTCTGTAAAATCAAGATAACGCTTAGTCGACCTGCCTGAGTAATCTAAAGCCAATATCGTTACTGCGCGTCATCGGCAAGCCACTAAAACGTACCGAAGAGCGTAGACTAATAGCATCACCCACCCAACTACCGCCACGGTACACCCGGTATTGGCCGGTGCTGGCACCTTCTGGATTTTTATTGGGACTTTGGCTGTAATAGCCAGGATCGTACCAGTCTTGCACCCATTCCCAGACATTGCCGTGCATATCGTGCAAACCCCAGGCGTTGGCTGTTTTCTGGCCAACTTCATGGGTATCGCCGCCGTAGCCTTTATTGCCAAACCAAGCGTAGTCGCCTAAAGTGCTGGCGCTATCGCCAAATGAATACAATGTGGTAGAACCTGCTCTGGCCGCGTATTCCCATTCCGCTTCGGTTGGTAGACGATAGTTCGTACCGCCTTCTTTGGCATTTAAGCGTTTAATAAATTCTTGTGCATCATTCCAGCTAACTTTTTCGACAGGTTTGAAATCGCCTTTAAATTTGCTGGGATTTTTCTCCATCAGTGCTTGCCATTGTTTTTGGGTAACTTCGGTTTCGCCCAAATAAAAGACTTTATCGATACACACTTTGTGGCTGGGCATTTCGGCTTTGCTGCTGGCCTGGGCTTCTTTTAGCGGCTGTTCTAACCCCATTTGAAAACAACCGGCTTCTATTTTAACAAAACCGATACCCAGAAAATTTTTGTGTTCGGCAGCGTGTAGTGGTTGAATAAACAGTGAGCTTGCCAGTAAACTTAAAAACAGGTTATTTGACGGTATTTTTATTTGATGTTGAGATTTCATAAACGCTCCGTAAGCTGTGACAGAAAAAGCATAAAATGACGGTTGTGCCGTGTTAACGTTTGGGGAATAAAAGAACTTCTGCCGTTAATGGTACACTAAGTAAAACACATTACAACTGCATTGCTACGCGGTATTATCAACCAGCAAGCAGGCTAGAACACCACAATTAACCCTGTTTTTGAACTACAGAGCAAACTGTTATGCGACTGAAAAAATTTGTTTTACCGCTATTCGTGTTTATGGCCGCGCAACATAACGCGGTACAGGCCGAACAAGCTATTTTAAAACCTTTTGTACTGGGCAGTTATCAACACCTAGTAACCGCTGCCAACAAACAGCCGTTTATGCTGGTGATCTGGTCAATGACCTGTTCATCTTGTTTAAAAGACATGGCTTTACTGAGTAAGCTGCATAAAAACAAACCTGATTTTAAAATGGTTATGTTAGCTACCGATGGCGCAGAAGCAGCCGCGCAAATTGAGGCTATTTTAGTTAAAAACAAGTTAACCACGGTTGAAAACTGGAATTATGCCGATGAAAACACACCAAAACTACAATATGAAATTGATTCTACCTGGTATGGCGAATTACCCAGAACCTATTTTTTTGATAAAGCCCAGCAGAGAATCGGTGTCAGTGGCGTGTTAACCGAAGCGGATTATTTGAGCCAATTTGAGAAAATAGTAAAATGAATCATCAACAAACAACGTGGCGTAAGACAAGGCGGCTAGCGTGTATTGTGGGTACGGTATTACTGAGTGCCTGTACCGAATTTACTGCTATGAATCCTGTGCAGCCTGCGATGACATCTTCCATAGATGCAGATCGTAGCAATGGCGGTTTAGGTTTTGCAGAAACTCGCTCCTTTGATGTGCTAGTGAATAAAAATCGTGTCCACTTGATTGCCATTGGCCTGTTATCTGCTGCAGATAAGCACGCTGTGGTGCGTTATGTGTATTCTGACGATGGTGGCCAGCACTGGTCGAAAGCCATCGATGTCATCACACCTAAACCGCCTTCAATGGTAACACGCGGTAACGATATTCAATTGGCCGTGTCCGGCAACAAATTAGTGGCTTTATGGCAAACTACCGGTGAAATTCCAGGCATGGGGCCAATGGTAAGCGTGTATTCACACGATGGCGGTAAAAGCTGGCAAGCCAGTAGCAACCCCGCCGCTAATAATGCCGGTGATCAATCGCATATAGATGTTGTGGCCACAGATAACGGCGCTTTCCATGCGGTGTGGCTGGATGATCGGGACGAGAACGGCTATCAAGGTGTGCGCTATGGTCGCTCGGATGATGGTGGTATGCACTGGCAAAAGAGTGTTACTTTGGATGATACGAGTTGTTCGTGTTGCTGGAATAAAATAACTGTGTCGCCCTCTGGTGCATTGAATGTGTTATACCGTGATATGGAAGTACGTGATATGACGCTTAGCCAGTCTTTGGATAATGGCGTTAGTTGGCAAAAATCGGTGCGTGTCGGTGATTTTGGCTGGAAGTTTGACGGTTGCCCGCATGTGGGTGGCGGCTTGGCATTTTCCAGCGCCAATATTATGCACAGTGTGGTGTGGACAGGTATTGAGCAAAAACAGGGCTTGTATTATCTGCGTTCAGTGGATGCGGGCAAGCTGTGGTCTGCGCCGGTTAAATTAGGTGATAGAGCCCTGCACGGTGATATTGCGGCACTGGGCGATCAGCGCGTGCGGGCAGTATGGGATGCAACCGGTCCAGACGGCAGCGCGGTGTCTTCCACACAATCTAAAGACGGCGGCTTAACGTGGGCGGATACCATTCAATGGTCGATTACCCGTCATAATGCGGTGCATCCGCGTATTGTGCCAACACAAAATGGCTTTTTACTGCTGTGGACTGAAAAACACGGTAAACGCGGCAGTCAATTAGTGACGGTGTTTGTGGAGTAATTCGGCTACCTTTTAGGCTGAACACGTTCTGTAGAACGCGTAGCTCGTAGGGTGGTGGTTTCGCGCCAGCAAACCGCCAACCGTCAATTAACGCGCAATACCAAACAAGCAAGCCACGTTGTGGCGGATTGCCTTTGGCGATTCACCTTACGAGTTAACTAGCAGCAACAGTAAGTGAGACCCATAAAAACAAGAGCTAACACCATGAATATCGCTGAAAAATTAAACCAAACATTTACCTACGCCGACTATAGTCAATGGCCTGACGAAGAGCGCTGGGAGCTTATTGATGGTGAAGCCTATGCCATGAGTGCCCCGCAGCGATTACACCAAGATATTGTATTTGAATTGGGGCGGCAGATAGGTAATTACCTACAAGGCAAGCCCTGCAAAGGCTATGTAGCACCTTTCGATGTTCGCCTGCCACGCAAAAATGAAACTAATGACAACATAAATACCGTGGTACAGCCGGATTTAAGTGTCATTTGTGACCCGTCAAAATTAGATAAATTAGGCTGTCTTGGCGCACCTGACTGGATAGTGGAAGTACTCTCGCCTTCCACGGCACTGAAAGACATGAATACCAAGCGTAGCCTTTACCAATTACACGGCGTACAGGAATATTGGATTATTCACCCAGAAGATCAATGGATTATGGTTTACAAACTGGATGACCAAGGACGTTACGCTATGCCGGATGTTTTTGGTATGAACTAACCCACACAAATACAGCACTTTCCTGATTTACTGATAGATTGGGCATTTATGGCAGATACTTAGGAACGCGCACGAAATAACTTGAGCAAGTTCATGCTTCGACAGGCTCAGCACGAACGGTGGTGGCGTTTAAGTTGTTCAAGTTATTTCATGCACGTTCCTTAACGCACAGCACCAAATGATAGCTGCCCAGTACTCAAGCAATATTTATGTGCCCGTTGCTGAAAATTTTGGAAGCGTAGTGTTAGCGTATAGGACGGTTTCGCGCCAGCAAACCACCAGTCGCCAATTAAGCTGCCATACCAAACAAGCAAGCCACGTTTTGACGAATCCACTTTACGAGTTTATTTTTACATAGGAATTTTTCATGACCATTAACCACGAACCCCGCCCGCCTTTTCCACCGTTTACACGCGAAACCGCTGCTCAAAAAGTCCGCATGGCGGAAGATGGCTGGAATAATCGTAATCCTGAGCGCGTTGCATTAGCTTATACAGTTGATAGCCAATGGCGTAACCGCGCGGAATTTTCGGTAGGCCGAGATCAAATCGTTGCATTCTTAACACGTAAATGGGCAACGGAACACGCGTATCGTTTAATTAAAGAATTATGGGCTTTTGACGGCCACCGTATCGCGGTGCGTTTTGCTTACGAATGGCACAATGACAGCGGTGACTGGTTCCGATCTTACGGTAATGAAAACTGGGAGTTTGACGAATACGGTTTAATGGCGCGTCGATATGCCAGCATTAACGATTTAGCGATTACAGCGGCGGAGCGTAAGTTTCATTGGCCACAAGGTCGTCGTCCAGATGATCATCCAAGCTTAACTGAGCTTGGGCTTTGAGAGTAGAAGAAGGTAATTCTACGCACTTTTGGCCACGATGCTTGGCCACAGTTGTTTTTGCTTTACCTGGGGATTGAAGCGAATGCCCTACTCAGATCAGTTTGATCCAATTTTTTAAGGCTCTTATTGAGTTTTGAGGACATGCGGCGGGCAGTAATAGTGCACCCAATAGTGCCCCTAATAATGCCTGCCCCCGCCGCCTAACATTATGAGTGAATTCAAAAAACCCCAGATAAAGGGGCAATTTTTCTTGAGAAACTCCCCGATGCGGACGTAGCCACGAACGTAATAGCGACCAAAAACCTTCCATTGTATTGACATACAGCGTTTTCACAGTTCAATAGTTATAGCGTAACCGTTCGCACTGAGCTTGTTGAAGTGTGCCGACCATGCTTCGACAAGCTCAGCACGAACGGTGACTGTAACTGTCCTAAGTTGAAAACGCTGTAAACTTCATGAAAGCCGTCGCCATCTTCATCACGGGCGTATTCCCCACGGCTATGGCAGACACTCTTGTGTTCGTAGCCCCAAGTGGGCAAAGCATGATAAATGCTGTATTCGTCTGTATTCACAAGGGTCCCTCGCTCAACGGTTGCTTTGATAATCGGTTCAATCGTTTTTTGTTTCACATCCGGCAGCATCGCAATACGTACTTCGCCACCTCGTTGTATCATGCCGAATATAGGCGGTTTTTCTTTTTCCAGTGTGCCCCGGCCACGAGCGCCTTTAAGCTTCCTACAGCGCGGCTTCCTCCCTTTGATTTTTTCAGGTTTGCCTTTGTGCCCAGCCACAATGTAGACTTCATCAAATTCCACGATACCGCTTAGCCGCACATCAATACGACGTTTGATAATGCCATCGCGTAAACGCTCTGCCATAGCCTGACTATCACTTTCGTTCAAGTTCAATTCCTCGGCAATCTGCTTGTTTGTGACGTTTAATGCCATCAAATAGGCATAAATGAACCAAACTGACAATGGCTGGGGCGACCCGCAAATATGGTCATTGTCAAATCATCAAACCGTTTCCCGCACTTTTTACAGGTGTATCAGCGACATGCTGGTTGCCGATGGTTCTTGCCGCGTTTATTAATATTATTGGACGTGCAGTGAGGGCAATCCACACCATGCGGCCAACGACTTTGTCTGATGGCATCGTAACATTTGTTTTCGTCTATAAGGTTGTTGATATTTAAGCAGTACATGGGTAATAAAACTTTAATTTTACCATGTCATCAAAAACCAATAAGAGCCGCCATATTTTATCCCATGAAGACAATGAAATGATGCGACCTGTTGAGGTTAAAAGACGCTAGTGGCATTGACCACAGGGTCGTCACCCAAATAATCATCCGAGTTTAACTGAGCTTGAGCTTTAGTTACAGCGCCCGTTAATGCGGGTGTGATTAAAAGTGCGGGGATTCTGTAGAATACCGTTATTTGTTTTGACAAAACC
>NZ_FUKI01000043.1 GCF_900163755.1 Crenothrix polyspora
CCCAAAAAACGCAGCCAGTGCCGATTTGATATTGGGCTTACCCTGGAATTTAAAGTAGATACCGTGAATGCCACTGTGATTACATCGAATCCTAATCGCCTTAAGATCACAGTAATCCTTGTCACGGCACTTCACTCCTAAATTTTTTGATGCGTTGGCATAAAGGTTTTGTCCCGGTCTGCAAAACCGGGGATGCCGGTTCGAATCCGGCACGCGTCTCCAAGCAAGGAAAAAACCAGTCTTGGGCTGGTGAACAATTTTTGGCGAATGCAGGTGTAACTACATGGCTGATAACCCGATGAACGTGGGTTCGATTCCCGCCGGTTCCGACAACGATGGAACCGTAGCTCAATGGTAGAGCGTCGCACGTTACACCGACTCTTGTCGCCAATCTTTTTTACGCTGAAGCGTGTGTGATTACAAAGTAAAAGCGGCGGGATGACCCGCAGTTCCAGGTTCGAGTCCTGGCCGGGTTAACCGGTAGCTGAAGCATTATCACACCGCCACTGGTCAGCGGTTTTTGGGTGCAGCGCGAATGCAATTAAGATTACATCCTGTCACCGGTTCGATCCCGGTCTTGCTTAACCGCAGGTAGCTCAGTGGGTAGAGCGGATATCTTAATCACCTTGTCGCGCTTGGCTTTAAGCAATGTAATTTATCAGGAGATATTATGGCAGTAGAAAACTATCAGGTCATGCAAAGCGGTACTGGTCGGCCTGTTAAGATGTGGACGCACGGTGTGCCGGTTGATGACGGTGCTAAACTGCAATTACAAAAAATGGCGCAATTGCCGTTTATCTTTAAGCATGTCGCTGTGATGCCCGATGTGCATCAAGGTAAAGGTTCGACAATAGGCAGCGTGATTCCTACCTTGGGTGCCATTATCCCCGCCGCAGTCGGTGTGGATATCGGTTGCGGTATGATTGCCGCCCGCACCAGCCTGACCGCCAATGATTTACCGGATAATTTACACGGCTGGCGTAATGCCATTGAAAAAGCCGTCCCGCATGGGCTTAATTTTAAGACCCGTGACAAAGGTTCCTGGGAAAATACATCCAGCCATGTTGATGCGGCCTGGGCGCAGCTATTACCGGAATTTGAACAATTGACCGTAAAATATCCGCGCTTAAAAAATACCAACAACCATAAGCATTTGGGGACGTTGGGAACCGGCAACCATTTTATTGAAGTGTGCCTGGATGAGGGCAACAATGTCTGGTTTATGCTGCATTCGGGGTCGCGTGGGGTGGGCAATGCCATCGGTACGTATTTCATTGAGCTGGCGAAAAAAGATATGCAGAAGTTTTTCATTAACTTACCGGATAAGGATTTGGCGTATTTCCCGGAGGGTACACCACATTTTGATGATTATGTGCAGGCGGTTAGCTGGGCGCAGGAATTTGCCAAACATAACCGTGAATTGATGATGCAAAACGTGGTGAACGCCATCCGTGCCATTACCCCCAAGCCATTTGAGGCCGGTATTGAAGCCGTTAATTGCCACCATAACTATGTGCAACGTGAAAATCACTTTGGCTCAAATGTGCTGGTGACCCGTAAAGGTGCGGTGGCGGCATGGCCAGGGCAGATGGGGATTATTCCCGGTTCGATGGGGGCGCGATCTTATATCGTGCGCGGCAAGGGTGATCCGGAATCGTTTTGTTCATGCAGCCACGGTGCAGGGCGGGTGATGTCGCGGACGGAAGCCAAGCGGCGATTTACGGTCAACGACCAAATCCAGGCGACACAAGGTGTTGAATGCCGTAAGGATGTGGATGTCATAGACGAAATCCCGATGGCTTATAAAGACATTGATGCGGTGATGCGGGCACAATCGGATCTGGTTGAAATTGTACATACCTTGAAGCAGGTGGTGTGTGTTAAAGGCTAAAAAACAACGGATTCAAATACCGAAGGAAGGAAAACATGTTAATTGAACTGGATGGCTCCCGAGGTGAAGGCGGCGGGCAAATCTTGCGCAGTGCGCTAACCCTGTCAATGTGTACGGGGCATCCGTTACGCATTCACAATATCCGTGCAAAACGCAAAAAACCCGGTCTGTTGCGCCAACATCTGACCGCCGTACAAGCGGCAGCGGCAATCAGTCAGGCGGAAGTGGATGGTGCTGTGCTCCACTCTACCCAGTTAAGCTTTACTCCCGGTCCTGTGCAAGGTGGCGACTACCGTTTTAACATTGGCAGTGCCGGCAGTTGCACCCTGGTGTTACAAACCCTGTTACCCGCCCTGCTGTACGCTAGCCAGAACAGTCGGGTGACCATAACCGGCGGTACGCATAACAGCATGAGCCCGCCGTTCCATTTTTTACAGCGGGCTTACCTGCCCCTGTTACAACGGATGGGGGCTAATGTTGAATTACTGTTAAAACGTTTCGGTTTTTATCCGGCCGGTGGTGGTGAAATACAGGCCAATATCACCGTGGGCACACCGCTCGTGCCTTTGCATCTATACAGCCGTGGAGAACGAGTAAAGGCGTATGCCGAAAGCTTTTTTGCGGGCTTGCCTGCGCATATTGCCCAACGCGAATTGGCGGTGGTTAAAGAGGGTTTCACTACCGTACACTTTTTTTCATGTAAAAAAGTCATTTAATTTTCAAATTGTTACTTTTA
>NZ_FUKI01000124.1 GCF_900163755.1 Crenothrix polyspora
AGTGTATCCACTTTATATTACTGATGGCCAATCATCCTTCGATAAACTCAGGACGAACGGTAGTGTGTTTCAAGTTGCTCGACTTATTTCGTAGACGTTCCTTAGCCGCATAGGTTGGGTTGCCTTCTTTTCGCAACCCAACACATGAGGCGATAAATGTTGGGTTGGAACAGCATCAACCCAACCTACGTAACTAAAATTTAGTGTATCCACTTTATATTACTGATGGCCAATTATCCTTCGATAAACTCAGGACGAACGGTAGTGTGTTTCAAGTTGCTCGACTTATTTCGTAGACGTTCCTTAGCCGCGTAGGTTGGGTTGCCTTCTTTTCGCAACCCAACACATGAGGCGATAAATGTTGGGTTGGAACAGCATCAACCCAACCTACGTAACTAAAATTTTCGGTTTTTTCCGCACTTTTTAACTGTATAAGTTGGGTTGCAAGCTTTTGTAACCCAACATTTCAACGGGCTACAGCATCATATTAAGCAACACAAAGGATAGCTCTTACAAATCATTTGGACTCAATCCAGTATGCTTAGCCGCGTAGGTTGGGTTGCCTGCTGTTTGGCAACCCAACACATGGGCTAAACGTTGGGTTGAAACAATATCAATCCAACACTTGGCGCAATTAAATGTTGGGTTGGAACAGCATCAACCCAACCTACTCGCTTTTGAACGTTAATCCCGCTTGAGATCACGGTAAAAATTTTCATGCGGCCCCAATCCAAGCAGCATCAGCAAACTATCAGAATACTCGTAAGCCAGGAGGTAAAGCTGATTGATGCAATCAAATTTATAAACCCATACACCTTTAAGATCACCACGCTTTTCGTCCCCAATAGAGGGCGTTTTTAGGATGGATCGAATAACGTCATCAACAATTTTCCGTTGATTTGGATGTAACTTCCGGTAACTACGCCGAAAAGTGGGTTTTTGTTCAATGCGCACACCTAGTCACCAAATTCAAATGGCTCGGACTCTTCTTGTCGAGCAACCAGCACATCACGCACAAATTCAACCGGCAAGTCTGGATTATCTAAAGAAGCACGTCCAATGCTAGCCCAAAATTCTATTTGTCCTTGTACAGAACGAAATTCAGCCTTGGAACGTTGTTTGGCAGCCTCATATAATTGATCATTGATGCGGATGGAAACACTCATAAACACTCCCCTGATGCAATATGCCACAATTGTAGTACGACCAATTATACAACAGTCGGTTAGGTTGGCTTGCACGCTTTTCGCAGCCCAACATCTCAACGGGCTACAGCATCATATTAAACAACACAAAGAATAGCTCTTACAAATCATTTGGACTCAATCCAGTATGCTTAGAAATACGAGCAAGCATACGGGATCCAATTTCTTCACCATCGTGGAAGGCGAACACAAAATCAGGCCAACCATTCCGCGAAAGGGTACGATGCGACCCAGATTGACGCTTAACTTTCCAACCAATAGCCAGTAGCGCCGCAAGAACACGTTTAGCTTTTACCGAAGGCAATGGCTCACGCAGCAACAAAATCAATGCAGATTGGCATCGGGAGGCTTTCTTTTGTTTCAATTCGCTCGGCAAGTACGCGAAGCGCCAATACCTCAGCTTTGGCCATCGCCTCATTAGCGGTAGCGCCATAAGTAAGTACGCCCGGAATTTCAGGAATCTCCGCTAACCAGCGACCATCATTTTCTTGTTCGTATTCAATATGAAAATTCATATCATCTCCAGATAGGACAACACCCATATTTTACGCTTGCCATCGGAAAATGCATAATGTTGCGTTGAGGCGCGGCCATTCTCCACTTCTATAACAGCAGCTGCGTAGGTTGGGTTGCACGCTTTTCGCAACCCAACACATGAGGCGATAAATGTTGGATTGGAACAGCACCAACCCAACCTACGTAACTTAACGAGTCAGTACGGTTTAACCACCAACATTTCATTACCACCACGCTGAAATTCATAAGCCACACGCCGAATTGTACAGAAAATTAAACTTTAGCCCTGTTTGCTGCTGTCTTATAAACCTCGTTATTTTCTCTTTTTCCAACAGCAATAACAAAAACAATAATTTCTTGATTATCAACTTCATAAACAAGCCGATAACCTGCTGAGCGTAGCTTTATTTTGTAAGCGCACTCAAAGTGACTTAATCGATTGGCCTCAATATGGGGATTTTCCAAACACTTTTTCAGCTTGTTTTTAAATTGTATTTTGATGCCGTTATCCAGTTTGTCTCATTCTTTTTTTGCGCTCAGCAGAAATTTTAATTTATAAGTTATCAAGCGTAACTTCAATTGCCAAGGGCTTTTCTGCTTGCCTAGCGTTAACTATTTCACCTAATTCATAATCTTCCAATTTACTCAGCAACAATTCATAAACACCCGCAGGAACAAGATAAGCGGTAGGCAAATTATGGTTGAGAATGGCAATTACTTCACCATCAGCTTTGTTTAACAAGGCTGTTGGATTTTTCTTTAATTCAGAAATGCTTGCGCTAAAAGAAGCGAATATTTGTTGCATCTGTAACCCCAATAAGTGCCTAACTAAGTGCTTATATTAGCCCTTAATTAGAAAAACTCAACTCTGATTTAGATATGCGTAACAACGCATCAGAGAGCCTTAACCACCAGCATTTCATTACCACCGCGCTGAAATTCATAAGCCACACGCCGAATCTCAGCACAGAAGCCCTGTTTTGCTAGTGCATCCATAATGGCAGCAAGATGAGGGGAAGGTTCGCCAGCCAGCGTAAGTACAGGAAACACCCTGACTTCCTGTGCTACCCGCAACATCTCCAATAACGCTTGCAGGTGAAACTCAGCGGATAAATGCTCACTGTACAAAAACAAAAAATGCGACGACAAGGCAATATCAAAGCTGCCGCTATCAAAAGGCAGCAAGGGTAATTCCCCTGCAATATAACGACCTTCATTTTTCCCCGCCGCATAATCTGACAGGAATGCATCCATTGCCAACATGCGAACCCGTCCAAGTTCATCAACCGACGTAATCGCTGTCCACACAAAATCAGCTTGATTTTTGCGTACTTGGCTCAGCACGGTATCGTAAGTTTCAGTAATGCGACTTTTGATGTGTACAGCGTCGAAGGCATAAACAGGATCGATGGAAACAACGTGGCCACCACGCGCCGTCAATGCCGCATTGAAACCGGCTGGCCCATCACCACAACCCAGTATGCGACCTTGCAAATCGGCTTCGGTAAGAGCAAACATGTTGACGTACTCTTGATAAGAACGTCCCCAAGGTACGACTTTATCGAGGGTAAATGCCATTTCTATCCAAAAATAGCCATAAGCCGTTAAATACGTTCCACTAACAATTCTCCAGCATCCAATTTGACTTTAATAAGACACGAAAAATGGCTTTATATTGCGTGTTTTTCGTAAATAATCTTTTTGATAGCTTCATTATTAAAAATCACTCAATTACTCTGGATGCTGCACTTGTTCATTATGCCGACGCGGATGACGACCCTGGTGACCATGCCGTGCGCGATGCAAATCATCCGTATGACTCTCGCCAAATAGCTGATGTTCCTGATTACCACTGTACATTTTATCCTGCTGCTGTTGATCATAATGATGCTGTGGCTCATACAAACTATTATTCGCATTGAGTCGATTTTGCCGCTCTATTTGTCCAGCTAACGCTTGCGTCGCCAAAGCCTGCTGCTCGGCTGCTGTGGCAGTACGAACAGCCGCATTTAATGCAATTTTTTTATCTACTTCAGCTTGCCGTGCTTTAGCAACCGCCAGTTTTTGTTTTTTATCTGCCTCTTGTCTCTCTTGCCAAGCCTGTAAACGCATTCGTGCTTGCTGTTCTTGCTGTGGATTTTTAGCTTTTATAGCAAGTACCGCCTGCTCCGTATCTAAAGGCGCACACGAACCTGATTTGTATTCCAATCCCCCACTGGGGGATTGGCACTTAAACACCGCCGCATTGACCGAAACCGTTGTTACTGCCAATACTACAAACAACATCTTTTTCATTGTTTCACTCCTTGAAAGCCTGCGTTAAATCACAATAGTTTTATTTACCTAAGATCACAGCATTGTTATCATTAGACGCTTTGGTTTTATTTTGCGGCTTTGCCACAACCACTAATGGCTGTACCGTGGTGGTTTGTTGCCCTGCGACGGCGGCCTTAAGTGACGTAACCGACAAGCCAAGCTTTTTGTCGCGCTCCGCTTGCCGATCTTTTTTTAGGTGTTTTTTTGCCGTACCGTGGGTGTCTTGTTTTTTGTACCATTCTTGTAACTTTAACCGCGCCTGCTCTTCTTGCTGTGGGCTCAAGGGCTTAACATCAACAATTTTTTGTTGTGTTTTTGGGGTTATACACGGTGTTGACTGATACTCAGCTGCACCACTGGCCAACGTGCATTTAAATACCTCCGCTTGTACCGCAGATGCCGTTATTGCCAATAATATCAACAGTGTTTTATTCATGGTCTCATCCTTATCATCACAGCATAAGCATAGCTTATGGTAACTATTACGACACAGGTTTAACGGCAGGTGCATCTTTATTAGCTATCATCAAGCGGGCTAATTGCCGCAAACCATCCGATGACAATTCTAATCCTAAAGGCGCACCTATTTTATCTAATTCATAGATAACATCAGTAGCGGCAATAAAAGTTGCATAACGCAAACCTTGTATTTCCGGTAAATCTTTAGATAACGCGTGTAATTGCGGTGCCAATTGCTCCCAGGTCTGGGTAAAAAATGCGCGTACCGGATCATTGTTAGGATCATGGCTTTGCAAGCCGGCTTTAAAGGCAATACGTGATTGCCCCAAAATCGTCGTTAAGGTTTTACGCAGTGCCGGTGACTTCGTATCATGGGTCGCTTGCTTAATCGCCCGTGTTAAAAACGCATCCCATTCTTTCCACGATGCTTGCCATTGTGTTATCTCAGCTGCGCTAAACGCTGCCACCGGTTTTTTAACCGCTGTTTTTAGCGGTGCATCAAACGCTAATTTAATGGCAACGCCGTTATCGTTAGCCTCTGCACTGCCAAACTTTAAACTGTCTAGCATAGTCTTAACAGCAGGTGCGTTTTCTTTAGGCACAAACTTAGTTAAGGTTTTCTCAATATCCGCGCGTGAATGATTTAAGTCTATTTTTATGTCAGCCAGCTTTGGCGCGGCAACTTTTTTAATTAGCTCCTGTAATTTATCAATCGTTAACTGATGGCCGGTTTGATCATAGGCATTGACTTTGCTTACTGGCAAGCTCAGTACCGAATGATCAGTATTTAACGTTGGTTGCTGAAAGGTTTCCAGTACGCCCTCCCATTTTAAAACTGTTAAACATTGGCCACCTATAGACGTACCAAACTGCGCCTGAACATCATTTAGCATACGAATCTGACCTTTAACACCGTTAATTTTAGGGTTGGTCAGATTTAAAAAACTACAGCCGTGCTTATCATTCCACAACTGTGCAGAATGATTTTGACCGGTAAATAATTGGCTCACCAAGGCTTTTTTAATCAGACTGTAATCCAATTGAATGGGCAGGTTAACCGGATTTGCACGCGTACCGGTGGAAAACAACAACACTAAACCACTTGCGGCCAGAGCAACATATTTTTTCATTCCATACTCCCAAAAAATCACGATTAGAGTTTTATATTACGGCTGCACCGTAGGCGCTGCTAATGGCAGGGCAACCGGCGCTGGCTCAGTTAATGCTTTGGAAATCTCAGTCACCTGTTTAGGGCGCGAAAACTGCCGCCCAATAAACAAATCATTACTGACCACATTCACATCACTCAACCACCGCGCCGAATTTTGACACGTATTAAGGTAAGGAGGTTCTTTGCAAACTTCAATTTTATTGTTTTGCAGCACATTAAAATGCAAGCCTGGCAACGGACGCACCCGTACATCGGGTGGCGCTGAGGTATAGTCCATAATGCTCGGCTCATTAAAATTGAGCAGATTCAAAAGCAATTTAGGCACTTGGTATAAAGGCATACTACCTAATTTAAGCGGGCCACGCTTACCGTCAATAATAATTATCGGCGTACTCACATACAATCGGAACATAGCGGGAGTAAACTCACCGCGCTGCGCTGCCAATACGCCAGAATCAACATAACCGGCAAAATTTTCCCCCAAAAACGGCAAGTGATCACCAAATACGGCAATAATGCTGTCTGGGTCGCGTTTGCGCATATCGTCAATAAAGCCCATCAATTCACGGGATTTGTAATACACGGTATTGGCATACGTTGTCACCTCTTCCACTTTAGAGGCCGATTTAACCTTGCTAGGCCGATTAGCGCCCAATGGATAATTCCAATGACCAAAATAGGTGACGATATAATCCAAAATAGGCTGCTTTTTTTCTAAAGAATCGGAAATTTTCTCAGTGACTTGCCGGTACAAAGTAGAATCCGCCATAAATTCGCGATTCATATCATCTTGCACAAAATCTTTAATCGACCAATAGGTTTGAAAACCTATGTTACGGTACACATTGACCCGATTCCAAAATACCGGCACATTGGGGTGTGATGCCACGGTGCGATAGCCCTTATCCGCCAAAATATGCGGTAAGCACGGCACGGAATTCAATAATTGCCGTTCAAACTTAACGTTATCTTTCACCACCGGAAAACCACACAGTACTTCAAATTCCGAATTGGCTGTGTAACCACCAAACACCGGCGGCATGGCATGTGAATATTCTGCGCTTTTCCACAGCTTACGAAACTCTGGCGATAACGGATTGGGAGTGTATTTGGCTTTTTTCAATTCACTGGGATCCCAGAAAGATTCTAATAACACCAAATGAATATTACGCGGCGTAAAAGCTTTAGGCGGCTCTGTCGTTTTGGCTATATTATTCAGCAAATTTTCAGCAGACTGCTGCACACTGTCTTGATCGGGTGGCGCATCGGCCAAAGCAAAATAACGCGAGCCTTCCTGCAAGGTATAAACAGTTGCGCCATGCCACAAGTAATTAGAGCGTTGATCCCAAACAGAGCTGCCGGTGTATTTATCTAGGGGGGTAAGAATAGATACCGGTTTATAAACCACCGTAATACCCAGTAACACCGCAATCGTACTGGCAAGATATGCACTCCAATGGCGCATAGAAAAATTAAATACCAACAAACACGCTATGGCGGCCAAAGGAATCGCGGCGGCAAAAAATCGCCAGCCCTCTAATATTAATAACAATGATCGTAACGCGTACACATCATCCGGCATAATCGGACCGCCAAAAAATGATATTTTGACAGCATTACCGATATACAAAATACCCATGATCAACGTCTGAATGATCAAAAAAATCCACAGCCGTCTGGACAAGGCATACAAAATATAACTAAACCCCAGCTGGACTAAAAAATCAAAGGGGATGGCTTTAGCCTGAATCTGAACGTCAAACTTAATGCTACTTACAAAATAAAAAATACTGTACAGCAAGGCTGTCGAAATAAGCGGCAATGATTTTTTTAACATAACGGGAAGGCGATTTTTAACAGCGACAATACAACTGTCAGGCTGAACAAGGAATGAATGTACTTCATATTATCATAGAATTCATAGCGAGAACCTGTCTAACCCTGTATGACTAAGGCCGTATACTGCTCAGCGCTATCGTAAGCGACACACTACAAAATACCGGTAATACAGACTCGGTACAACGGCTTTTAAACAGCAGCTTGCTGCGCTTAAATTACCTGACCGGCCATTTCTAAAAAAATCAATTTGTGATATTATTTTCTATCTTATTAAAAAACAAATACTTATGTAAAATTGCACTGATCTTTATGTATTACTGCCCTTGTTTTCAAATCCACAACAGCCATTATTCTTAAAAATATACCGTATTTACAATGACCTATATTCGCAACAGCGCACAAGAATCAACTTTATTGGTAGCTCTGACCCGCGAAATCAATCATCGAATGCTACTAGGTTTATTGGCCATACTGGTGGTTTTTCTGCATATCATCGCCATTTTTTGGCTACTACAGCAAAGCCATGCGGTTAAAGAAAATAAGTCGCGTAAACTGGTGCAAGTATTACTCATGGCTCAACCTGAACCTAAAATCAAACCAGAACCACCCAAACCCAAAATCGAACCCAAACTCAAACCCAAACCATTAACGCCTGAACAACCCAAGAAAATACCGCCTAAATTAACAGCCGGTAAATCCCATGTTAAAGCCAAAACACCTGACATTGTTAAGCCTGTTGTGGCGCAAAAATCAACACCTGTTCGTAAACCCCAGGTGCAAAAAACGCCTGTTATTGCCCATAAAATCAGCGAACCGGTGACACCTAAAAGCCCAAGCCATAAAGTAGCAGACTTACCCAGAACACCAGCAGTGCTTACCAGCAAATCGGTCGCGCATTCAACAACAGTGTTTAATCGTTCGTCTTTAAAACCTTATACACAAGTATCTAAACCAAGCCCAGCGTTTTCAAGCGCCAAAACAGCGCCAAGTAAACCAGTGCAACAAGCCGGCAGTAGCGGCCAAGATAATAACACCGTGTCTTCTGGCGTGGTTGAATTAGCACAAGCCAAACCCACGTATCCAATGCGTGCTAAAAGCCGCAATATTGAAGGTTGGGCTAAAGTTGAATTTACCGTGACCGCATCAGGTGAGGTCACTAATGCCCATATCGTTAGCGCATCGCCACCGGGTATATTTGACGCATCGGCTTTAGAAGCCATACAAAAATTCAGATTTAAAGCCAAAATGGTGAATGGCAAAGCGGTAAATGGTAGCGCAACGAAAAAATTTAACTTTAATCTAAATTAACATTTTTCTGTTCTGTTTTAAGGTAATTCCCACAAAAGAATACCCCAAATAAAACTTTCGTGTTTTTCGCAGACAACCCTTTCGGTAGGTTCATTATTAACATAAACCTACGTATGCAGCCTGAACTAATTAGCTAACGATACTTAAAAAGGCGAAAAGTGGCTCGCCTGCCCATTTAATTTTTTTACTGACCTAAAAAGGCATTTTCATGTTTCAACATATCACCCCTACCCTGATTATTGATGGCACGTTATATGTGCTATTGATTTTTTCAATCATCACCTGGACATTAGTTATCTTTAAATCCTGGCAATTTTGGCAAAACAGTGCGCTCAATCAACGTTTCAATACAATTTTCTGGAATACAGCTTCATTGGCAGGCACGCAGGCGCTACCAGAAAACACCTTCGCCGGCCCACAAGCGCGTATTGCAAAGCAAGGCCTCGCCTGGTTAACCGAGAGTCGAAAATCAGTAGGTAAAGTGCTAAAATTTCAGGGCAAAACCGATGAATTATTGGAGCAACATCTGCTCGTGCAAATGCAAACAGAAGCACGCCAAATGGAAAGCGGCCTAACCATTTTGGCCAGTATCAGCAGCACCGCACCGTTTGTAGGCTTATTTGGCACGGTATTAGGCATTATGCACGCCATGCACCAAATTACTGCAAGTGGCTCAACCAGTTTAGATGTGGTCGCAGGACCGATTGGTGACGCACTGATCGCTACCGCCGTCGGCATTGCTGTCGCCGTACCTGCGGTGTTGGCGTATAACTTTTTCTTACGCCGCGTTAAATTACACCGTGTGGGCTTAGAAAATTTCGTGGTCAGCTTTATGCACGCCGCATTAAGCTCAGACAACCAAGCAAAGGTGTAATCATGGCATTTAAACCACAATCTGACAGTGACGGTGCGCTGAGCGAAATTAATGTTACCCCGCTGGTTGATGTTATGTTGGTATTAGTGATTATTTTGCTGGTGACAGCACCGTTGTTAACGCAATCTGTCCATGTTACCTTACCTAAAACCGCCTCAACCAGCGCCAATATAGATGCACAGCCATTGCAACTGGGCATTGATGCGCTAGGTGTTATAACATTAAACAAACAGCCCGTTATAAACCTTCTCGCCTTGGAAGCCACGCTGAAAGCAGAATTTACTAAAAATAAAGATGTCGGTGTGCATTTATATGCCGATCAAGCCGTGGTTTATAAAAAAGTAGCAGAAGTCATGGCCACAGTGCAGCAAGCAGGAATTGCTAAAATGGCCTTTGTGACAGTTGAGGAATAATTTTTTAGCGACTAAGTTACGCTGATTTTAGCGTGTCATATTCATGATAAAGTCGGCGCTGTCATCAATTGCCAAAATTACAATAACCCCCCAGCATCACGTAGACGAAAGACTACAAATTTTGCTATAATCAAAAGCTTTACGGGTATTTTTACCCATTCAGCAAACGTTTTCAATCCATCAGTCTCAGGAGACACTCAATGCCAATTAAAGTTGCAATTAACGGTTATGGACGCATCGGCCGCAATGTCATGCGTGCGCTATACGAGTCTGGCCGCACCAATGAAATTCAAGTAGTTGCCATTAACGACTTAGGCGATTCCAAAACCAATGCACACTTAACCAAATACGACACCGTACATGGCAAATTCCCATTTGATGTCAGCGTTGACGGTGATTACATCGTTATTAATGGCGACAGAATCCGTGTTTTTGCCGAAAGAGATCCGTCTAAATTACCTTGGGCTGAATTAGGCATTGATGTGGTACATGAATGCACTGGTTTCTTCACCAGCAAAGCCAAAGCCTCTGCACACATTGCAGCTGGCGCTAAAAAAGTCATCATCTCAGCGCCAGGCGGCGATGACGTTGATGCGACGATTGTTTTTGGTGTTAATCACAATACCTTAAAAGCCTCTGATACCGTTATTTCTAACGCGTCTTGCACCACCAACTGTTTAGCGCCTTTGGTTAAACCTTTAATGGATGCTATCGGTGTTGATCACGGTTTGATGACCACCATCCACTCCTACACTAACGACCAAGTATTAACCGACGTATACCACAGCGACTTGCTACGCGCCCGTTCTGCTACCCAATCCATGATCCCCACCAAAACCGGTGCAGCGGCAGCCGTAGGTTTGGTATTGCCAGAAATGAAAGGCAAATTAGATGGTTTCGCCATGCGCGTACCCACCATCAACGTTTCTGTTGTGGATTTATGCTTCCAGGCTTCACGCCCTACCACTAAAGAAGAAATCGACAGCGTATTAAGAGCCGCCGCTGCCGGTTCTTTAAAAGGTATCTTGGCGATTAATGATGAGCCATTGGTGTCATCAGACTTTAATCACAACCCGCATTCTTCAATCTACGAATCAGCGTTAACCAAGGTTACCGGCGGCAACTTTGTTAAAGTTCTGTCTTGGTACGATAACGAATGGGGCTTCTCAAACCGTATGTTAGATACCACTGTTGCGTTATTTAACGCTAAATAAGGATTCAAAAACCTAATGTTAAGAAGAACCAAAATTTTAGCAACATTGGGGCCTGCGACAGACAAGCCAGGTGTCCTAGAAGAACTGATTCGCGCCGGTGTTGATGTAGTCCGTATGAACTTTTCACACGGTTCTGCACAAGATCATATCAACAGAGCCCAAATGGTGCGTGATCTGAGCCAAAAAACCGGACGACGCGTCGGTATTCTTGCCGACTTACAAGGCCCTAAAATCCGTATCGCCCGTTTTAAAGACACCAAAGTCAATCTGGTTGAAGGCCAAGACTTTGCTCTGGATATTAATTTCGATCCGTTAGCGGGCGATAATACTCAAGTCGGCATTACCTACGAACCCTTAGCCCTGGAAGTTGTACCTGGCAGCCGTTTATTACTGGATGATGGCCGCATCGTGCTGGACGTGGTGAATGTTGTCAACATGCGGGTTAATTGTACCGTGGTTGTCGCAGGCGATTTGTCCAACAACAAAGGCATTAACCTAATGGGCGGAGGCCTTTCTGCTGCCGCGTTAACAGACAAAGACAAAGAAGACATCAAAACTATCGCAGTAATGAAGTGCGATTATGTGGCGGTGTCTTTCCCACGTTGTGCAGAAGACTTGAATGAAGCACGTCGCTTATTGGTAGCGGAAGGCTGTTATGCAGGCATCGTCTCTAAAGTGGAACGTGCCGAAGCCATCGTACCTGATGTCATGGATGAAATCATTCTGGCATCCGATGCGGTAATGGTAGCGCGTGGCGATTTAGGCGTTGAGATTGGCGACGCTAACTTGCCCGCCGTACAAAAAATGCTCATTAAACGCACCCGTGAACTCAATCGTGTGGCGATTACGGCGACGCAGATGATGGAATCAATGATTGAAAACCCGATTCCAACCCGCGCCGAAGTATTTGACGTAGCCAATGCAGTGTATGACGGTACCGATGCCATTATGTTGTCTGCGGAAACGGCCTCAGGTAAATACCCTGTTAAAGCGGTTGAAGCCATGCACCGTATTTGTATAGAAGCTGAAAAACAACGCAGCGTGCGCGAATCGGATCACCGCATCAATATCCAATTTGATCGCGATGATGAAGCGATTGCTATGTCGGCTATGTATATGGCCAACCACAGTAAAATTAAAGGTATTGTCGCTTTAACTGAGTCGGGTTCAACCCCGTTGTGGATGTCCAGAATCAGCTCCGGTATTCCTATTTTTGCCATGAGCGACCGTGAAAAAACCCTGGGTAAAGTGACTTTGTTCCGTGGTGTTTTCCCTATCCACTTTACGTTAAATGAACATCATGACCACGCCGAAGTTAATCGGGATGTTGTGAAAGAATTGCGTAAATGGAATCTGGCCAAAGACGGCGATAAGTTTATCATCACCAAAGGTGATTTAACTGGCGTAGAAGGCGGCACTAACGCATTAAAGGTGATTGTTGTTGGTCAGGGCTTAACACCTTAGATTTGATCACCGCACTGGAACGATTTAACCCATTGCTAACGAATCGGTTAAATTAATTAAAAAAAAGCCACCCCATAGGGTGGCTTTTTTGGGTCAAACGATTGCTGTTTAAAGCCAAGCTTCGCGTTAGTACCTTGTTAAAACTAAGGAATACGCAGCACTTGCCCAGGAAATATACGATCAGGATCAGTTAACTTGTCACGATTCGCTTCAAAAATTTGCGACCAGTGACTGGCATCACCGTACACATGCTTGGATATTTTTGACAAAGAATCACCCGAAGCCACAGTGTAAGTTCTACCTGCTGTGACTGCAACTGGTTCAGCAGCGGCCACATCAGACACAGCGCTCCCCATAGAGGCGCCTGCATCCGCCATAACACCATTGTCAGTACTGACCGAATTTTCATTATGATTATTATAAGCAGAGGCCGCAGCTTTGGCTGCCATTGCCACACCCGCCGCACCCAAGCCACCCAATATAAGTTTAGATAACATACCAAACTTATGCGGCTCTGGAATTTCACCATCAGGGGTCATCTCATTAACCACCGTAGGCAAAACTTGTGCCAATACCTCAGCGCCTTTTTCTTCAGGGATGCCCGCTTCTTTAGCAAGTTCAGTGACTTTCTCTTGCCCTAACACCTCCACAACTTGCTCAGGACTTACCACCTTATTATCCCCTGTTCCTACCCAAGACGCGGCAACATCTCCCAATCCAGATTTTTGAAATTTTTCCACCAAGCCTGTCAAACCACCAGTAGAGTTTTGTAACATACCTATAACACCAGTGACCAGATTTTGAGTTTGGCTTTGCCCGCTCCCACCTAGCGCACTTTGTATTGCAACTTGTGCCAGACTACTTAATAGACTCATCGTTTTTTCTCCTACCTAATCAAATAAAGTAAAACCAATAAGGCCAGACTAATCAGACTGCCCTAGCCGTTATGATATAGCAAACTATTGAATACTGTCGCAAAAATTACCGGTATGTCGCCGTTTAAATGGGTATTGTTGTATTTTTGATTAACCCCGCAGCACTCAATAAACTAAAATGTAGCAAAGTTTTAAACACAGGGGGTAATCATTGAAAAGTGAGACTTTAAAAATTAACGTGGCGTTTATTCTTCGGTACTACCTATAATTTTATAAATAACAGCCCCTAACACTGCACCAATAATAGGCGCAACCCAAAACAACCACACCTGTCCTATCGCCCAGTCGCCTGCAAAAACAGCAACACCCAAGCTTCTAGCGGGATTGACGGACGTATTAGTCACAGGAATACTGATTAAATGAATTAACGTTAGACCTAAACCAATCGCAATTGGCGCTAAACCTTGTGGCGCTCTGCTGTCGGTAGAACCTAAGATAATCAATAAAAACATCATGGTCATAACCACTTCAGTGACCAAACAAGCAAGCAAAGAGTAGCCGCCTGGTGAATGTATACCAAAACCATTAGATGCAAAACCATTGGCTAAACTGAAATCTGCTTTACCACTGGCAATTAAATATAAAACACCGGCACCTGCAATACCGCCTAAAACTTGTGCGGCAATATAGGGTAATAATTTACTCGCAGGGAAGCGACCCGCTACGCAAAGACCAATAGATACAGCTGGATTAAGATGGCAACCTGAAATATGCCCGATGGCAAAAGCCATTGTTAACACAGTTAAACCAAAAGCAAACGATACCCCCAATAAACCAATGCCCACGTCCGGAAATGCAGCCGCTAATACGGCACTGCCACAGCCGCCTAAAACCAACCAAAATGTTCCAATAAATTCAGCTAAGCTCTGTTTCATAATCGTTCCTTCGTAAGTAAAAAATAATGAATTAAATAAATACTATCCCGTAGTTTGTTAACTTTATTCTGTCGAGTATTACACAGAGACCTACGCGGCTTTAAAAACCTCATAGAACCTCACGCGGGTCAAAAATATACCCGACATATCAACTTTAACGGCGCACTAGATTTAGGTATATAAATGCTAAAAAGCATCTTTAAGCATAGTATAATTTACAAATGTTGAGCAAATACTTTGAATTACCTACCATCACAAGCAAAATAAGTAAAGAAATAACCACAAAAATAAACAGAAGATGAGTTTGTGCGTGAATAGCAATCATAATTTATTGCCTAATTACCCAAATAGCAACCCATTTTAATCTAACCTTAAAAGTGAGCGGCAAAAGCAAAGTTTCACTCGCTCTCACAACAATCCACCATAACGTGAAATAATAGACTTATTGCTCTAAACGCAGCGTCTCACATTTTGAATGCTTATTATCGCAATACTTTTCTTATCCTTTAGTTAAAAATATCATTATGGCGCAATACATTTATTCAATGAATCGGGTGGGTAAAATAGTCCCACCCAAAAAATATATTCTAAAAGACATTTCGCTGTCTTTTTTTCCTGGCGCAAAAATTGGCGTATTGGGTTTAAACGGCTCAGGAAAATCCACGCTACTTAAAATCATGGCTGGCATTGATAAAGAAATTGAAGGCGAAGCAATTCCGCTTAAAGGTATCAATATCGGTTATTTATCACAAGAGCCACAACTTGATGCCACTAAAACGGTACGCGGCAATGTTGAAGAAGCGGTTGCCCCTATTAAAGCGGCTTTGGAAGAGCTGGATGCGGTGTATCAGGCTTACGCTGATCCCGAAGCCGATTTTGACAAACTGGCAGCAGATCAAGCGCGACTGGAAGATATTATTAATGCCTGTGATGGGCATAATTTGGATCGTCGACTGGAAGTTGCAGCCGATGCGTTACGCTTACCAGATTGGGATGCCGATGTCACCAAGCTATCCGGTGGCGAAAAACGCCGCGTGGCACTGTGCCGCTTACTGTTGTCTAATCCAGATATGCTGTTACTGGATGAGCCAACCAACCATTTAGACGCTGAATCGGTCGCGTGGCTGGAACGTTTTTTACATGATTATCCAGGTACTGTGGTTGCTGTAACCCATGATCGTTATTTTTTGGATAATGTCGCTGGCTGGATTTTAGAACTGGACAGAGGATCAGGGATTCCGTGGGAAGGCAATTACTCCAGCTGGCTAGAACAAAAAAGTGCGCGCTTATTACTGGAAGATAAACAAGAAAGCAACCGCCAAAAAGCCATGAAAGCCGAACTGGAATGGGTGCGCTCCAATCCTAAAGGTCGCCATGCCAAAAGTAAGGCGCGTTTGGCCAAGTTTGAAGAGTTATCATCGATTGATGTACAAAAGCGTAACGAAACCCAGGAGATTTATATTCCACCAGGACCGCGCTTGGGCGATGTGGTGTTTGAAGCCAACAATATCAGCAAAGGTTTTGGCGATCGCTTATTAATTAATAACTTGAACTTTAAACTGCCGCCTGGTGGCATTGTTGGCATTATTGGCCCTAACGGTGCGGGTAAAACCACCTTGTTCCGTATGATGGCAGGGCTTGAACAACCGGATTCCGGTACGCTAACCATTGGCCAAACCGTAGAAATGTCTTATGTTGACCAATTGCGCGATGACATGGATGCTAAAAAAACGGTGTGGGAAGAAGTATCGGATGGCCTTGATATGATTACTGTGGGCAAATATGAAACACCCTCTCGTGCTTATCTTGGACGTTTTAACTTTAAAGGCGGCGATCAGCAAAAACGTATTGGTGAATTGTCCGGTGGTGAACGTAACCGTGTCCACTTAGCCAAATTACTTAAAACCGGCGGCAACGTGCTGTTGCTCGACGAACCCACTAACGATTTAGACGTGGAAACCTTACGAGCGCTAGAAGACGCATTGCTCAACTTCCCAGGTTGTGCGGTGGTTATTTCGCATGATCGTTGGTTTTTAGACAGAATTGCCACGCATATTCTGGCGTTTGAAGGCGACAGCCATGTGGTATGGTTTGAAGGCAATTACGAAGATTACGAAGCCGACAGACATCGTCGCTTAGGCAGCGATGCGGATACACCACATCGCTTAAAATATAAAAAACTGTCTTAACGCACCAAGGTTAATGCGTTAAAGGCATCTTCAACAAAGCCTAAGCGCATTAACCCACTCACAACAAAATCAGGCATCAAAACACACTTCACTCGGTTTTTTCGTTAGAGAAAAAGCGTGTCCTGCCATTGCCGATATTTAAATTAACTGCCAAAATTTGTCAGCTCCTAAGCTATTTTTGAGTACGCTTATGACAAAATTTGTCACAATGTGACGCAAATTATTGTCATTGTTGGCGGTATTGCCCCAGAATTATTGTTAGCAGACTCAAAAAGCCAAACTATCTCACTCTCACCTACAATAACAATAGTAAACAAGCGTGATTTTCATAATTTTTGTACTGTATACACAGCACGTATCTTGCAAAAAATTGTAAATAAATGGCGTTTTATGTCACTTACTCCGCAAGCATATAAGCCTACGCACTACTCAATATGGCATTGTTTGTGCTTATGATTAACTGCACACACGGTGCGCCTAATTATCTAACCCTACCAAGACCACCTGAAAATCAGCTCAATTTTCCCTTCAAAACTGAAGCTAAAATCCCGTGTAACTTAATTTTTATTCGCATCAATATAACACCCTTTATTTATTGTTCCCCTGTGGAGAGTTTTAATGAATCTGAAAAAAAACACAATCTTAGCAGCGCTAGCTGCTGGCTTTTTAATAACTGCATCTGCACATGCTAAGTTGATCCCTATTGATGATTTTTCTGTACCGCATGCAACTGTAAAAGATACTACCTTACAAACAGTACCTAAAGTATCAGGTTCTGGCACTCAGGAAATATCCGACGGTGGCGTTTCAACTATTGTAAATAACGTTAATTCAATTATTCCTTCAATACATAGAACGCTAACACACGAATTATTCGCAACGCCTTTTCCTGTTAATGCCGCCGCACCCTTTAACTATAAACCAACTGCTTTTGCTGAAGTTGTACAACCTGGCGGCGGTTATTTACAAGTAATTAACGGTGCTGGTGAAAACAGCACCGTGTCTGTTGCTTGGAATGTGGCTGCTGATTTCGTGCCTGAAAATACTTCCGCACAATTCCAATTTTTTGTTAACAATACGGATTCTAATCCTACCTTTGTAGATTTCTACTTTGGCGATGGAAGCACTAACCCACTGCAACTTATTTCTGGTCATAATACATTGGGCGCAAACTTATTAAACGCGGATGTGTTTTTTAATCTATCGTTTGATGGTATAGCTAAAATTAACAAAGGCGGCATTATGACTATGGTGATGAATGGCAGTAATGGCTGGGATATGAATATTGATACTTACGGTATTAACTACATTCCCGTGCCAGAAGCTAATTTAATGGGCTTAATAGCTTTGGGTTTGGTCGGTTTTGACTTAACACGTAAAAGAACAGCAAGCTTATTAAGCAGCAGCCAATTCGCTATTTAATTACGACGCTATAACAGCTATTATTAATATTATAATCAACTACTTACAGCGCTTTCAACTTAAGACAGTTACAGCCACCGTTCGTGCTGAGCTTGTCGAAGCATGAACGGTACACTTCGACAAACTCAGTGCGAACGGTTACGCTGTGACTATTGAACTATGAAAACGTTGTATGTTTATTTTTTAACCTACAAACACCATCATCAATTTAGTTCTCTCTTAAATTGTGTTCTTTGCTAAGAAAGCACGTAAAGAATCACTAACAGACTATTTCATCCAGGTCGTTTACCGTGTAAAAAGCCTGGATTTTTAGCCATAACTTCCGCTAAAATCTGCCGTTTACTGATAACGTATTTCTCCTCATGCTAGGCGCAACCTATTTATTCCTCCCGATATAGAAAATAATTAGCTACGCACTATTCACATATTCCTTGCCTCGCTATTTTCTAAACTCGCCAAGTGTCATCAAATACTTTTGCCAGATAGCCAGTTACCGTTAAGATAGGGCAACCGGTTGACATAACCGTCAGCATTTTACTATATACATTCCGTTAACAGAACTCAAAAAACCACTATCGTGCAAGCTCACACTCCAAAATATCTGGTAGGTATCGATTTAGGTACTACACACACGGTTGTTGCTTTTGCTTCAGCTGATAACCACCACCAAGCGATTGAAATTTTTCCCATAGAACAACTGGTAGCGCCGGGTCAAGTCGCGGCCAGATCGTTATTGCCTTCGGTGCGCTACCATCCGGCACAAGGCGAATTATCCGACAGCGACACCGTGTTTGCAGCGCCAGGTGAAACCGGCGTAGTCGGTATGGCGGCACGCATGTTGGGCGCAAAAAGCAAGGGGCGTTTTGTCACCAGTGCTAAAAGTTGGCTATCGCATCCGTCGGTAGATCACAGCGCAGAAATTCTGCCTTGGGGAGGCGGTGATGATGTCAATAAAATATCGCCAATTGATGCCAGTGCCAGTTATTTGGCGCATATCCGCATGGTGTGGAACCACCGCTTCCCCGATGCGTTATTAGAACAGCAAGATTTGGTCATTACCGTGCCCGCCTCCTTTGACGAAGCCGCACGCTCATTGACATTAGAAGCGGCCAAGCTAGCAGGGCTCACCCGCGTGCGTCTGCTGGAAGAGCCGCAAGCCGTGTGTTACGACTGGCTACGCCGCAACCACGACAACCTGCATCAGGCTTTGGCCGATGTGCGCTTGCTGCTGGTGTGTGATGTCGGCGGCGGCACCACCGATTTAACCTTGATTGAAATACAGCACAGCAACCAAGCCGATGTCGAACCCAAATTAACCCGTATTGGTGTGGGTGACCACTTAATGCTCGGTGGTGATAATATCGATTTGGCGTTAGCGCATTTGGCGGAAAGTCGCTTGGGTGGTGCGGATAAGCGTTTATCGGTCGCGGATTTATCGCAATTGCTAGAACAATGCCGCATTGCCAAAGAAAAGCTATTGGCCGACGATGCGCCCGAACAAATCAAAGTGACTTTATTGGGCGGTGGCGGCAAGTTAATCGGCGCGACGCGCTCAGCCGTGTTAAGTCGTGATGAAGTGCGGGAAATTGCCCTGAATGGGTTTTTCCCCTTGTCGGGTTTAGATGAACTGCCAGACAGAAAACGCAGTGGCGTAGTGGAATTCGGTTTGCCGTATGCCGCAGAACCTGCTATCAGCAAGCACATCGCAGGGTTTTTAAAACAGCACAAAGACCGGGCACGCTTGGCTTTAAAAGGCGAAGGCATCGTTCCTGATGCGTTATTATTGAATGGCGGGGTATTTCGTAGCCAACCCATTACGCAAAGAACCATAGATTTAATCAGTTCCTGGTCGTCCAAACCGCCGGTGTTACTGGAGAACAACCACCCCGAATTGTCGGTCGCCTTTGGTGCGGTCAGCTATGCGATTGCACGGCGCGACAAAAAGCTCAAGATTGGCGGCGGCGCGGCGCGAAGTTATTTCTTGTTAGTCGATACCGACGATGATGCACAGCAACGCGGCGTGTGCATTTTGCCGCAGGGCAGTGAAGAAGGCGATGAAGTGGTGTTAAAAGATCGTCGCTTTGCACTGCGTTTAGGCCAGCCGGTACGTTTCCATTTGGTGTCAATGTCCGGTGACAGCCAGTTTAACCCCGGGGACATTACCGACATTACTGACCAGTTTCATTCCTTGCCCCCGTTGGCGGCGGCGTTTGAAGGCGATGACAGCAGCGCTAATACCGAAGTCATTGTACAGTTAGCCGTCACCCAAACCGAAGTGGGTACGCTGAAGATTGAATGTGTGTCGGCACAAGACAGCCAGCAACGCTGGAATGTCGAATTTCAAATCCGCAAAAAAGGCCGTAGTGGCGCAGTGCAAGTCGATGCGGCTTTACCGCACAATATCAATGCGATTATTGAAAAAATCCAGACCAGCTACGGCTCAAAATCCAAACAGGTTGATCCCAAAGCCGTTAAAAATCTGCGTGTTGATCTGGAAAAGTTGATTGGCTCGGCGCGTCCTGAATGGCCAACACCGTTGCTGCGAACTTTGTTCGCCACGTTTTTGGAGGGTGCGAAATACCACAAACGCTCGGAAAGCCATGAAAAAATCTGGTTGAGCTTAACCGGTTTTTGTTTGCGACCAGGCTTTGGTTACCCACTGGATGACTGGCGGGTGGAGCAACTGTGGAAACTTTACCCGCAAGGCATCCAGTTTGTGAATGAATCGCAAAATTGGAGCGAATGGTGGACGTTGTGGCGGCGCATTGCCGGTGGCCTGAATGTGCAGGCGCAAGAACAGTTGTTTGCCGATATTGAAAAGTACATTAATCCGGCGGCGGCGCGGCAACCGGGCGTGCTCAAGCAACTTAAAATTCGCAGTTATGATGATATTGTACGTTTGGCGGCGGTGTTGGAACGTCTGCCCGTGGACAAGAAAACCCAGCTCGGTGAATGGCTGTTAACGCGTTTGCAAAAACCCAGCGAATCGACACAAACCTGGTGGGCGGTCGGGCGTATCGGCGCACGCCACCCGTTTCATGGCAGCAGCCATAATGTGATTCCTGCGGATGTTGTTAGTGACTGGCTAACACGCATGTTGAGTGAAGATTGGCGAAAATCCCCGCATATAGGCTTTGCTGCTACACTTATTGCCAGAATGAGCGGTGACAGAGCCAGAGACATTAATGACACTGTTCGCAGTCTCGTCATTGATAAATTGAAATTAAGCAAAGCGCCGCAAGCCTGGGTAGACATGGTGGAGCAGGTGAAAGTACTGGATGAAAAAGAAGAGAAACAGATTTTTGGCGAAGCCTTACCGCCAGGATTAAAATTAATTGACGATGCATAATCGCATAAGAAGGTCACAATGAAAGCGCAGAGTATTGTTATCGGATTAGGTTTGATATTGTTGTATTTTGTTGATGCGGCGTTGAAAATACAGCTATTTACCCCAGAAATGTTAACGCATAGTGGCATACGATTTTTTACCGGTTTTGTTATTTTAGGTATTGGTGTTTTTTACGAGCATATCATCAAGCTAAAAATGGCTATCATTATTGTGTTAATGCTGGCTCTAGCCGATGATGCGCTGGATTATTACCGCCATGTCGATAGTTTTCATTTTGAAGTGCTGTTGCACGGTCTTTATATGATGCTGTGGGGGGCTGTGATGGGTTATACGCTTATGAAAAGCTGGAAAGTTAAGCGTTTATGAGCGGACAAAGTAAAAAAGCCATTATGGTGCGTTTTATTAAAGCAACAGGAATTTGCTTGTTATTGGCACATAATTCGGCGCAGGCACTTAATATCGGCAATATTCGGGTTAAATCTGCACTTAATCAAAGCTTTAACGCCGATATTATGCTGTCTTTAAATACAGGGGATAACGCTGGCGATATTCATGTACAACTGGCACCTTACGATAAGTTTTCTGAGCAGGGTGTGCCATGGGATAGGGAACTGCTTAAGCTGCATTTTAATACCGTCCAAAGTACCGGTAATTCTGTGTTGATTCGGGTAAAATCTAGCGGTGTTATTTCAGAACCGGTATTGGTTTTTTTACTGCAAGCCAGCTCACGAAAAGGCACAATTTATCGACAGTTTACCGTGTTACTCGATCCGCCTGCCAATTATGAGTCCGTGCGTATTACACGGCGTGCAGAAGCTGAAATAACTGCCCCAAGACAATATCGCGAGCCACGCAGTGGTTTTTATACCCCCTCAGCGCAAAGAAAAAGAGCCTCTGCATATACACCCGTACCTGCGCGCGCTAGATTTGCCACTCCAATGCCTGTGGTTAAAAAGAAACCGGATTGGGTAGCTGTGCGCTCTAACGATAGCGTATCAAAAATAGCCAAGCGTCTGTATGGTAGCGTTAACTATGAACACATGGCTATCGCATTATATAACGCCAATCCAAAAGCGTTTTTCAGCCCCAATATTAATGCCTTAAAAGCCGGACAGTCGTTGCGTGTACCAGAGCGCAAAGATTTGAACAGTCTCAGTGCGTTTGCAGCACGGGCTGAGTTTTACCGCCAGAACAGAGACTGGAAAGAACACAGGGTAACTCCGCCCCCACCAGAACCTCAATCAGCAACTGCTGTTGGCGAAACGCCGATACCGGTACAAAAAAAGTTGACCTTATCCGCACCCGCAGATGCCGCTTTAGATCTTAATGCCTTGTTATTGAGTGATGAAATAAATGCCGCGATAAAACCGTTAGCGCGTATAGATGCGTTAAATGAAAAAATGCAAAGTTTGCAAGATCGTTTGAATAAAATGGAAGAACAAATGTCCGGCATGCAAAAAATGCTACTGGTAAAAGACAAACAATTAGCGTTATTGCAAAGCCAACAAACACATGAAGCTAACGCCACTGTATTACCGTCTTGGTTAACTGAATTTATACATAACATTATGCCGAATTTCGTCGAAAATCGCAGTGTAATGTATATGCTGGTTGGTTTAGCGGAGCTTATTGGCTTGGGTTTATTAAGCTTTTACGCAACTAAAAAATTCAAAACCAAAAAAATTCAGTTGGATCGCTATTAAAACACGGGCACAAAATATCCTGAGCGAACACGTTATTAGTGTCACAAAAACTCGAATTCAATACGTTAATAATAGCGCCATCAATAGCAAATATCATTGCATATCCTTATGGCATACTGCAAAAATAAATCTGCTTTTACCGGTATTACTGTAAAATTTTAAATCAAAATTCCATAGTTACTTTATTAGTATGTCAAAAGAATATAGTCGCACTATATTTCCAATAACTAGCAGTACATTTAGTCAAATTTTAGAGTTATACTGCGCTAACTATAGGATAGTTTAAATACAGCGGTTTGCAATATAACCGACAATTTAGCTATTTTCCCCCAAGCATTTTTCCCTTAAAAAAATAGGTTATGACCGCTTTTTGTTTTCGTGACCGTCGGTTGAGCAAAGGTTTTACCTTGGTAGAGCTTATGATAGCGATGCTACTAGGCGCATTTTTTTTAAACGGGGTGTTACATATTTTTAGTGCGGCCAAACAAAGCTACCGCACGCAAGAAAATTTAGCACGCTTACAAGAAAATGGTCGTTTAGCCTTGGATTTTATCAGCCAAGATGTACGAATGGCGGGCTATTGGGGCTGTAGTAAATCAGCACCTGAGACAGATCACTTTGACAAGAAAAATTTTTTTTATCAGTTTACCAAGGAGGATTCTAATAAAAAAAAATTGGGAAAAGCACTGGAAGGTTTTGAGGCAATAACACCAGTGTCGGCAGGCTTATCAACGTCGGTAGAAAATTGGGCTCCCAAATTAAACCCCATAGATGAAGACTTTGATATAACGTCGCCAGATAATCTTTTAGAAGGTTCGGATGTGTTAACAATTCGCAAAGTAAATCCCCAAGGCTTTTTAATTACGTCCATTGACCTAAAATCAAAATCTTTGCAAGTGAATGCAAACGCTAACGAATTAGCTTCCGCTGGTATCACCAAACCCACGCCTGCTAACGATGGCGTGGCTGTTGTCGCGGTATCTGCTGATTGTGCATCTGCGCAGGCTTTTCAAATAACAAACGTATTATCAACCGGTGTTATTGAATATAAGGATATAGCATCTAAAGCAGGGAGTGCTTTAATCGCTGCAAGACCGGGTAATAAAGCCATTCCTGCGCTCACGACCTATAAAGGTGGTACTGTTCATCTTGTAAACACTGCCAGTTATTACGTGGCGACAAAAAATAACGAAAAACTGTTGTATCGAAAAACAAACACAGACGTGGCGGAAGAATTGGTTGATGGTGTCGAGCAAATGCAGATTCTCTACGGTGTAGACAGTGATTTTAAGCCTGCGGTAGGAAATTATTCCGCACCCAATTATTATGTCACCGCTAATAAGGTAGAGGTAGGCGAGATTAACTGGGATAACGTTGTCAGTGTGCGTGTTAAGTTATTGCTAGCCACAGCCGACAATGTGGCAGCCCATCGGTTACCGTATATTTTCAATGCCGATCTCAGCGATCTCACCGAAACAATACCACCGGATAAAGAAGATAAAAAAATTAGACGTGTATTTACAGCAACGATTGCCATTCGTAATCGTTTAGCGCAACCCATAGCAACGCAATAATGTAACAATGCTAGCGAAATCTCCTCTACCCTGCTCGCAAAAAACCCCAGCACACCACCGTCAGTCCGGCGTGGTGTTGGTAGTCAGTTTGATTATATTAAGCTTATTGACCCTTCTAGGCTTAACAGCAGTGCAAGTAAGCAGCCTTGAAGAAAAAATAGCCGGTAATATGCGCGCTAAAAACACAGCATTTCAGGCCGCTGAAGGCGCATTACAAGCGGGTGAAAAATATATTCAAGCTTTAAATGATAAAGAAATAGGTGGCTCATCTATTATTTGCCCCGCCGGAAAAAATGATGGCCTAACAAATGAAGACCCTAATACACCTGTAATAGGCGCTTGGTTAAAAAACGACGACTGGTGTGACGATAGCACTTTAACCCAATGCGCATTTAATAAACAAAAATTGGATAAACCGCGATTTATTGTCCAGTGTTTAGGGAACAAAAACGGCTTATATCGCATTACCGCTTACGCAAAAGGTACAACACCTGATGCCAGCGTCATATTGCAATCCGTGTATGCCCTCGATGTGGCCAGCCTGCTATAACATCATGCAAAACAATATATTACAGTCATTAGCTTAAGCTACACCGCGACTGTCGCTTGAAACAAAGTAACGATCCTCCCAAACTGCCACACCCGTTGAAATGACTGTCACCACGCGACTACTGCATTATGCATTGCTTGTCCCATTTTAAATTGAAAGCTTGTTTTACTATACCGCAGCCCTTGTGATGAGTATTTTTACTATGAATAGCTTTATTGTTTCACTATTTTCTATACTCAAAAACGGCTTAATAGCCCTATTATTAAGCTTGTTACTGCTGCCGAAAGTTTTTGCAGCATTAAATATTGCTCAAACACCGTTATTTTTAACACCCTCAGCATCGCCACTTGTCATGCTCAGCATGCCCAAAGATCATCAGCTGTATATTAAAGCCTTTGATGATTATTCTGACCTGGACGGTGACGGCATCATTGAAACCACCTATAAACACGACTTCAATTATTACGGCTATTTTGACAGTTACCGATGTTACGACTACGTGAGTAATCACTTTGAGCCATCTTCAATCACGGTTAGCAAATATTGCACAGGGCGCTGGAGCGGTAATTTTTTAAACTGGGCCAGTATGACGCGTATCGATAATGTACGTAAACTACTCTATGGCGGATTGAGAGCCAGCGATACCGACACCGAAACCCTATTGGAACGCAGTTACTTACCCAACGATGCCCACAGTTTTGCAAAATTTTATGACGGGCTTGACCTAGACAGACTCACGCCTTTTTCCGAACCGCTTGGCATCACATTGTGTAATACGACCGTCTCTAAAAGCACATTTTCACAAGATGTCACCGATCCACCACTGCTGCGGGTAGCAGCAGGTAATTATAATTTATGGGCGGCTAATGAGCGCTGGCAATGCCTTTGGACGGAAGAGGAAGCCGCCGGAGATAAGCGAGTATGGGATTTTGCGTTAAATAAACTAGGCCCTGTTGGCAATGGGAATCCCAACCCAGAATCAGAAATACTGGATAGTATTCATGACGCTAAAGCGACCAATCCCAGTAAAGCCGGTAACGGCGTAGATAACGGTAACAGCGACTTTATTGTACGGGTTAACGCCTGTGTTGATGACGGCCTGCAAGATGCTGAACATTGTAAAAGTTATTACAATGCACGTACCGGTAAACGTACCCTAAAACCTGTCGGTCTACTGCAAACTTATGGCGATAATGGCCACGTACATTTTGGTTTGATGACAGGCTCTTACGGTAACAATAAATCCGGTGGCATACTGCGAAAAAATGTCAGCGCCGTAACCGATGAAATTAATGTCGATACCGATGGTACGTTTAAAGCGGCACCCTCAACAGGTGGCATTATTAATACACTGAATAAATTGCGTATTTATGGTTATCGCCACAGCGGTGGCACATTGGCGACTAACGGAACCTACGCCAACCAACCTCAAATGCCAGGTGATGATAATTGTCCCTGGGGCTTAGACATTTTTAAGAATGGCCAATGCAGTAACTGGGGCAATCCTCAAGCAGAAATATTTTTGGAATCCCTGCGCTATTTAGCCGGTAAGAAGGCATCGCCTGCTTTTGTAACCGAGACCAATGATTCAGATCGCATTAGCGGCTTAACGGGGGCAAGCGCAACCGATCCGTTGATCAATAAAGACTACTGCGCGTCACTGAATGTGATGCACTTTAATGGCTCTAACAGCAGTTACGATGCCGATGGACTGATCAGCGCAACCGACATTCGCATCACGGATGTCAATAGCCTGATTGATACGGTCGGTAATAATGCCGATATTAACGGAAAGCGTTTTTTTGTTGGCGCAGTAACCGCCAAGGACAACCGGCTATGCACTGCAAAAACCATTACTGCGTTAAGTAAAGTACGCGGCTTATGCCCAGAAGAGCCCAGGCTGGATGGCTCATATGCGCTCAGTGGCCTGGCACATTATGGCCATATCACTGACATGCGCCCCAATAAAACCATTCTGAATGCACAAAAAATAACAACTTATGGTGTTGCACTGTCTCATCATAAGCCAGCAGTTGTGATTAATGTTCCTGACAGCACACAAAAAATAACATTATTACCCGCGTGTCGTAATACCGAAGTTAATGGCAATTGTACGCTGGTGGATTTTAAAATAGTTAAGCAAACCAATACTGCGGGTAAACTCTATGTCAACTGGGAAGACAGTGAGCAAGGCGGCGATTTCGATCAAGATATGTGGGGGATTATTAATTACCGCATAAGCGCCAATACGATTACCAACCGCATAAGAACCAATACGATTACCATCAGTACCGACGTGATTGGACAATCGACAATTTACCCCATGGGATTTGGTTACATTATTAGCGGCACCAATGACGATGGCTTTCATAGCCACTCAGGGATTAATAAATTTACTGACGCAGAGGCTTTGTGTACACCGTGTCTTGTTACTGACCCTGCAAAAAGTAAACCCTATACCATTACAGGCGACAGCGCAGACTTTTTGCAAACACCGTTATTTTATGCGGCGCAATGGGGTGGATTCAATGACAGCAATGACAATGATAAACCCGATCAACAAAGCGAATGGGACAGTATTAATAATGCCACCGGATTACCCCCTGGCGACGGTATTCCTGACCAATATTTTTCCGCAATTCAGCCTAAACGCACAGAAGCCGCATTAGATAATATATCCACTGAAATCACTCGCACAACCGGCTCATCAGCACCTGTTACCAGTAACTCTTTTGGCATTAATAGCAATACCGTATTATACCAAGCTAAATTTAATAGCACCGATTGGACGGGACAATTGTGGGCGTATACGGTTGCCACTGATAATATTGCTACTATTGCACAATGGGATGCCGGGCTTGCACTGTCCGCGCAAAAAAACCGCGCTATTTTTAGTTATAACCCTATGCTGCAACAAAACAAGGGAATTGATTTTATTTATGAACAACTCAATGCCGATCAGCAATCATTATTAACCCAAGCGCAATTGCGTTATATCCGTGGTGAAGCCATCGATGGTTTACGAACCCGAACCAGTGTACTCGGCGATATTATTAACTCGGCACCGCTGTTTATAGGCCCTGTTAATAATGGTTACCGGGTATTACCCAATACCGAAGGCAGCGACTATTCAAATTATATTGGCAGTTCTGCCATGCTCAATAGAACGCCTATGCTGGCTATTGGTGCTAACGATGGTATGTTACATGTATTTGATGCCGCCCTCGCCCATAATGGCAAAGAACTGTTTGCCTATATACCCAATACCGTCATGGGCAATCTGGCCGCATTAACATCACCCAGTTACACAACCGCAGGGCAACATAAGTATTTTGTTGATGGCTCAGCCGCTGTAGGGGATGCGTATTTTGACGTAGATCACGATAACCATAAAGAATGGCGCACCATATTAGTTGGTACATTAGGTGCGGGCGGCAAAGGTGTTTTTGCCTTGGATATGAGTTTTTTAAGCCCCGCTGATCAAACCTATAAAACCCCTGAGCCTGATTTTTCGACCCAACGTATTTTGTGGGAAATCAATGATCACAGTACGCCTTTTGAAGATAACTTAACAGATAAATTAACCAGCACGCCCAAGCAATATGGTTACACGCATTATTTAGGTTATACCCTAGGGCAAGCCAGTGTGATACGACTGGCGAATGGCCAGTTTGCCGCTATTTTTGGCAATGGTTATAACAGCCAGAGCGAAACAGCTGTGTTATATATTGTTAATATACAAGATGGTCGTTTAATCCGCTCTATTAATACCCATGCCAGTGGCGATAATGGCTTATCGACACCATTGGCAGTCGACGTTAACAACGACGGCATTACCGATGCCATTTATGCCGGTGATTTGCAAGGTAACTTGTGGAAATTTGATGTCAGCACCAGCAATCCAGATAATTGGGATGTTGCCTATACAAACAATAACGCCCCTGCACCGTTATTCACCGCTAAAATTGATAATCAACCAAGACAACCGATCACTATTAAGCCAGCGTATGGTGTACAGACAGCTAATGGCGGCATTTCGTTGTTTTTTGGTGCTGGCAGCTATTTTCAAACCAGCGACAATAAAATTGACACAGCCCCCACACAATCTTTTTATGGCATATGGGACGAATGTGTTAATTACATTGGCATCCCAAAAAACTGTACCAGCAACCCTGTCAACGGGCGCTCGGCTTTAGTTGCACAAACAATTGATGACGAATTTTTAGAAAATCAACTGGCCATCCGAAAAACTTCTAGCAACACAGTATCTTACCCTAGCCAAAAAGGCTGGTATATGGATCTTATTAAACCACCACAGCCGGGTAACTCTTTAGGGGAACGGGTGGTCAGCCAAGCAGTATTGCGTAATCACAGCATTATTTTTATCACCAACATCCCTAATGATCAATCCTGTAAAACCGAAGGTGGCGCATGGTTAATGGAGTTAAACCCACTAACAGGTGGCAGATTATCGCAAACCCCGTTTGATATAAGCGGAGACAATCAGATTGATACAAAAGATCAAATCAAAGACAATGATAAAGTCAGTCTTATTGCCGCCTCAGGTTATCATGTTGACATGAACACCGTATCGATTACACCTGGCTTTAACACAGTTACAAATAAAAACGGTAACAATCTTAAAATAATTGTTAAAAAATTAAAGACCACAGGCCGTAGGCAATCTTGGGCGCAGTTACGTTAAAAACCGCTAACTGCGTTAGACTAATGCGTGTTGTTTCGAGTTGTCATATAATGCGGGTGTTTATTTATACATTCCCATAAGGAAGTCATTATGAAAAAGAATTTATTACTGTTACCCGCCTTGTTACTTGCTGCCAGCGCCGTCAGCGCACACGGCCCTGTGCGCCAAAAAGCCGACGAAAAAATCACCATTAACGCACCCGCCGCTAAAGTATGGGGCATTATTAAAGATTATGGTGATATGTCTTGGCTACCGGCGGTTAAAAATACCACAGCGGATAAAGCAAATACACCGGGTTCAATTCGTGTACTAACATTACAAGACGGCGGCAGCATTACCGAAGAATTAAAAAAATACGATGCCGATAAAATGTCTTATGGCTATAAAATAACCGAGATGAGTAGCGCCAAAACCATTACCCATGCCGGTGCAGAATTAAAAGTACCGGTATTGCCGGTAGATAACTACACCGCCAATATTGACGTAGAAGCACAAGGTGACACATCGGTTGTAACCTGGCATGGTGCGTATTACCGCGCTTACACCAATAACATTGACCCCAAAACCAATGAACCCAAAGACATGAACGAAGACGCGGCAAACTCAGCTGTTAAAGCTGTTTTTACCAGTGGCTTGGCCAATTTAAAAATCTTAGCTGAAAAATAAGGCCGGCTGCGTGCTACACCCAAAAAAGCTATCGACGCGGCTTATTCTACTGGCAAGCTTACACTGCCACTTAAGTGTGGCAGCGCCGTTTGCCTATATCAGTAATCAGTTGGGCGATAGCGTGTCGATTATTGATACGGCAAAACGCACCGTTGTTGATACCGTGACGGTAACAGGCAAACCTGCGGGAGTCGCGGTCGCGCCAGCAGGCGATAGAGTTTATATTAGCACCCCTGAAAACCAAGGCTTTGCCGTAATTGATACCCAAAGCCATAAAGTATTAAATACCGTCAAAGTCAGTGCTGGGGCACTGGGTATTACCGTAGCACCGGATGGTCAACGTATTTATGTCGCAGATTGGTATGCCAATACCGTATCTGCGGTAAGTGCTAAAACGTTAACGGTTTTACAGACCATCACTGTAGGAGAATCACCGTCCGGCTTGGTAGTCAGTCCTGATAATCGCTGGTTATATGTGGCCAATCGCGGCAGTAATTCAGTGTCTAAAATAGCAACCGATACCTTAACGGTTAAGCAGACGACAGCGGTCGGAACTCACCCGTTTGGTATTATTGCCACACAAAGTGGTGATCGGCTTTACGTGGCTAATGTTGAAAGCGATGATGTCACTGTCTTAGCAACCGCAACGCTAAAAGTGATTGCCACAATTAAAGTGGGCAACCTGCCTTACGCGGTTGCTTTGGCACAAAATGACAGCCGCCTGCTAGTGACTAACCAAGTGGATAATACGGTGTCCGTAATTGATACCGAAAGCTTTAAATGCGTTGCAGTGATTGATGTCGGCGAAAAACCAGAAGGTATCGCAACGCACCCGAATGACCGACTGGTGTATGTCGCCAATTGGTTTGACAGCACAGTGTCGGTGCTGGACGCAAAATCTTTAAAAACTGTCGATACCATTAAAGTGGGTGAAGGTGCGCGTGGCTTTGGTCAGTTTTTTAGCAAGTGATGGTACACTTGTAAATCAATAAACATTATTTGTATGATACAGAGGGAACATGGCTGAAACTGTCGATGAATTGACTGTCACTTATCTGGATGACAGCATTGAAACAATCAAAGAGCTGGATAAAAAAATACTCACCAAAGGTGCGTGGGCAACGGTAATGTACCGTTATCAGGAATGGAATCGCGCGAAACAAGAATACAGCGCTGATAAATATACGATCCGTCGTTACCAGAAACAAAACGGTGAATACAAGCAAAAGTCCAAATTTAATATTTCCAGCAAAGATCAGGCTAAAAACATGATCGCTGCATTAACTGAATGGGTTGATCTACAAGAATAGCTCGCCGCGCTGACTTTCGTTTTCATACGCCGTGTTGTCGCCATTACGTTAAAAATCCCCCTCTCCTACTGGAGAGGACTGGAATGAAAAATATTAAATACCTGTCATCCCTGCCTCTCCACACCAGAATACTACGCGTTTATTACCGGTTGAATTAAAAATTCAGAACGATCATGCCCCGCATCAACCAGCGCTCTTAACCACGTAGGCATAACACCACGGCCTGTCCAGGTTTTTTCCGCATCATCAGGATGGCAGTATTTAACAGGCACAGGATTACCTTTACGAACCAACGACTTTTTATCAGTTTCAACAATTTCTACAGAGACATTGATGGAGGCCGCTAATTCTTTCATTTGTGCCATAACATCTTTACGTCGATTAACGTGTAAATTACGTAACGCTTTTTCAGCATTTTCAATAATGTCTTTTAATTCTTTCTCACTCATTTTTTGGAAATCTAGCATTGTATAGCCTTTTTAATAGTTAACGTTACCCTGTCGATTATAACAGTATATATAATAATTTTACTACAGTATACTTTGAATATAAACGGTCAATAGTTAATATTCTGGTTACCAGCGCATTATTTTCACCCTAGATAGGTATTAATTAAATATGTCACAAAAATATTTACCACTAAAAGATCACGATACCCCCATCAAAGTATTATTTACCGGTTATTTATCTGCGGTAGGTATTGGTTATTTTTTTGCTTTATTACAAATATTATTTACGCACGGCATGGCAGATGGAAAATTTGGCTTATCCGTTGATGATATTGTCTACAGTTATTATGGTAACCGATCTGGTTCAGTATTAGAAACTCAACTGAACGGCGCTATGAAACAAAATGCCTCTACAGAGCAACGTTTTAAAATCATTCAATGGGTAAGAGACGGTGCCGAATTAAACACCTATAAAGCCGATGGCATTGAAGCCATTGTTGAAGAGCGCTGCGTAATGTGCCATAACGCACAAGCGCCAGCCGGCATGCCAGATTTTAATAAATTTGAAAAGTTAAAAGCCTTAACCACGCAAGATACCGGCGCGACATTTAACTCTTTAATACGTGTCTCGCACGTTCATCTATTTGGTATCAGCTTTATTTTTATGTTTGTGGGTTTGATATTTAGCTTTTCTGAAACAACATCAACAAAATACAAATGTATTGCTGTCGGCATGCCTTATATATTTTTAGTAACTGATATTTTATCTTGGTGGCTAACAAAAATAAATCCGCTGTTTGCCTGGCTGATTATTCTAGCCGGCATGGGCATGGGGATTTCGTTTATGTTTATGTGGGCAATATCACTGTCGGAAATGTGGTTGTATAAGAAAATATATATTGAAGCAGGTGGTGTATATGGCCAAAAATTACGCACTCTCTACAGAACTATTTTTCCACCTGAAACAGGTAAAAATCTATTACCTATGCTTTCTGTAGTAGCAAAAAAAGCTTATGAGCAATGGCAACATAACGTGCTGCCCTTGTTTAAAAATCTGCTAAATCGCCTAAACAAGCCTACTAAATAAGCGAAGACATTAAAAACAACACTGCATAATAAGCGTCATTTTAAAATAAATGAGTTACTATTCTGATACGTACGGCAGTGTTATTACTGCAACATAATTAACTAACCTCACAGGCCAGTTGCTATTGCTAATCTACACATTTTTTATCGATTGGGGATGCATCACACTGTGTATTGATGATATTAACAGCTTTTTAACATGGACTTAGCGGTCTAATTAAGCGTTCATATCAGTAAGTTTAGCTAAATAAAGCCGCCATTGCCGACTGTTTGTTGCTGGTTTAACTGACAAATTAATTTCACTACTGATTCACTGTCGACAATTTAGCGATTAGGTGCCTCTTGAGTGTTTTTTTGAACGCCCTTGTCTAAACCCTGTGCCTTTGGAATGTCACTACTGGGCACTGGCGCACTTAATACAGTAACAGGTGCAATAGCGGGTGTTGCAGCGACATTAGTTTGTTGATGTGTTAAAAAAAAATACCCGCCTAATCCCACTAAAGCGACAATAACAGCTAACGCCAAGACGATACGGGTATAATTCCATTCGGTAATGACATTAGCCGCTGGAATTTTTTTTCCAGACATCTGCCCAGTAGGGAATTTTAATTTAATAACAATATGTTTTTTTTCGGCCATAGAATTTATATTCACTCTGGTTTAAAAGGAAAAGGCATACTTGCTGTTTTACGCAAGCCAGCATGTTTTTTTGGGGCAATGCGTTACACTTGGTAATATACCACTAGCACAGAAAAAACCCCGCGCAGAATTTACCGGATAACTATCAAAATGAGTGAGCTGCTTAAATTTTTTCAAAATTCATCAAGTTTATATGGCAGCAATGCCAGCTTTATTGAAGATTTGTACGAACACTATTTAAATGACCCTGAGTCTGTTGATGCCAGCTGGCAAAAAGAGTTCCATGACATTCATCAAAACGCAGGTTACGAAACCCCGCACAGCCCCGTTGTAGAACGCTTCGCTCAACTGGCAATAAAGTCACCCAATCGACTGGTACAGCTACAAGGCTTCACCGAGGAAACGGTTAAAAAACAATCGGCCGTTGCCCGCTTGATTAATCATTATCGGGTACGTGGCCATCAAATTGCTCAAAACAATCCGTTGGGGAAAACAACTGTCATACCCGCCGATCTTGAACCTGCCTATTACGGCTTTTCCGAACCCGATATGAATACCATGTTTGATACCGGTATTATTTACGGTGTCGATCGTATGGTTTTACGCGATATTATTGCCAGCCTTAAAAATATTTACTGCGGCAGCATTGGTTCGGAATACATGCATATTGTGGACTCCAATATTAGACGCTGGATCATCAATCGTCTAGAGAGTTCTCGTACAAATCTTGTCATTAATGCAGAAAAAAAATATTTTTTGTTAAAGTTACTGACAGCTGCTGAAGGTATTGAAAGTCATTTACAGAATAAATTCGTCGGGCAAAAGCGCTTTTCTTTGGAAGGCAGCGAATCTTTAATCCCTGTTTTAGATGAATTAATTCAAAATGCCGGCACTAAAGGCGTTAAAGAAATTGTCATCGGCATGGCGCACCGTGGCCGCTTGAATGTATTAATTAACATTTTAGGCAAAAGCCCCGCCAGTTTATTTGATGAATTTGCCGGCATTTCCACACCTAATCCGGGTGTCAGTTCCGGTGATGTGAAATACCACATGGGCTTTTCCTCGGATGTGGCAACGCCTGGCGGCGCAGTGCATTTAACGTTGGCATTTAATCCTTCGCATTTAGAAATTATTAATCCGGTAGTGGAAGGTTCGGTTAAAGCGCGGCAAGATCGTGCCGGTAAAGACGGTATCCACACCGTTATTCCGGTATTAATTCACGGCGATGCGGCATTTTCTGGCCAAGGCATTGTCATGGAAACCCTGAATATGTCGCAAACCCGCGCCTTTTCCACCGGCGGCACGGTGCATATTGTCATCAACAACCAAATTGGCTTCACCACCAGCAACCCGCAAGATGCCCGCTCTACTTTGTATTGCACTGATGTGGCGGGCATGGTTCAAGCACCGGTATTCCACGTTAACGGCGACGACCCTGAAGCGGTATTATTTGTCACCAAACTGGCGATTGATTACCGCATGACCTTTAACAAAGATGTGGTGATAGACCTGATTTGTTACCGGCGTTTAGGCCATAACGAAGCCGATGAGCCGGCCACTACGCAGCCTATCATGTACAAGAAAATTCGCAATCACAAAACCACCCGCAAATTGTATGCGGAAAAATTGATCAACGAAACGGTCATTAGCTTAGAACAATCGATAGACCTGGAACAAGATTACCAAAAGCGTTTGGATGCCGGTCACATTGTCTCAAGGCCCGTATTGGCAGATACCGAGTATTTGTACACCGCGCAATGGAATGAATTTCTCAACAAAGACTGGGATATAGCCAGCGACACCACAGTGACAATGGAACGTTTACGCTTTTGCAATGAGCGTCTGCAACGTTTGCCAGTGGGCTTTGAATTGCATCCTCGCGTGGCTAAAGTCATGGAAAATCGCCGTAAAATGGCCGCAGGCGCTATGCCAATAGACTGGGGTTTTGCCGAAAACATAGCCTATGCCACTTTACTCATGGAACAATACGACGTGCGCTTAACCGGCCAAGATGTCGGACGCGGCACGTTTGTGCATCGCCACGCCGTGCTGCACAACCAGCTGAATAATAAAACTTATACGCCACTGCGCTATCTGGGCAAAGATCAAGGCCGCGTGCAAATTTACGATTCTTTATTATCAGAAGCCGGTGTGCTGGGTTTTGAATACGGCTACAGCACCACCATGCCCAACTCATTGGTGATATGGGAAGCGCAATTTGGCGATTTTGCCAATGGCGCACAAGTGTTAATCGACCAGTTTATCAGTTCGGGCGAAACCAAGTGGGGACGCTTATGCGGCCTGGTGATGTTATTGCCGCACGGTTACGAAGGCCAAGGCCCCGAACATTCTTCAGCCCGATTAGAACGCTATCTGCAACTGTGTGCCGAACACAACATACAGGTGTGTACACCGACCACGCCCGCGCAAATTTTTCATTTATTACGGCGGCAAATGCGGCGCTGTTTCCGCAAGCCGTTAATTATCATGAGCCCCAAAAGCTTGTTGCGGCATAAGCTGGCAGTATCAACACTGGAAGAACTCACCGAAGGCCAGTTTCAACCCATTATTGGCGAACAAGACGCGCTGGCTGCTGAACAGGTCACCCGCATCGTGTTTTGCGGCGGCAAAGTCTATTACGACTTACTGGAAGAGCGTCGCCAGTCCGATGCCTTAGCGCATGTCGCAATTGCCCGCATTGAACAGCTATACCCTTTCCCCGATGTGTTGTTCAAAGCAGAAATTGCCAAATACCCACAGTTGCACGATTTTATCTGGTGTCAGGAAGAGCCTAAAAATCAAGGCGCGTGGTATCAGTCCAGACATCACTTTACCGATAATTTACCCGCCACCATTCGGGTGACGTATGCAGGCCGCGAAGCCTCAGCATCGCCTGCGGTGGGCAAGTTTCATATTCACATAGAACAACAAAAAGCCGTCGTACAGTCGGCTCTTTATGGCGATCCTTCAGGAAATTAACATGAGTATTGACGTTGTAGTTCCCCAGTTACCCGAATCCGTGTCCGATGCTACCTTGATTAGCTGGCATAAAAAAACCGGCGATGTTATCCAAAAAAACGATCATTTAGTGGATTTGGAAACCGATAAAGTAGTCTTGGAAGTGACCGCGCAAGAGACCGGTATACTGGGTACCATTTTTAAAAACGACGGCAGTATTGTCACGGCAGGTGAAGTACTGGCGTTACTGGAAACGCAGGCTACGCAAAATACGCCGCCGGCCAGCACCCCAAATACGCCCATCGCCGAAACACCCACGCCAAAAACCACCGACATCCCGTTAAGCCCTTCGGTCAGGCGCTTGGTGCATGAAAATACCTTAGACCCTGCGGCGATTACGGGTACTGGCAAAAGCGGCCGTTTAACCAAAACCGATGTACTGGAACATTTGCAGCAACAAGAAACGGTTAAAAGTGCCGAACCTACGCCGCCGCCCGTAGCACCTGTGGCTAAAGCCAGCAAAGTAGCGCCCAAAACCGAGCCAAGCAGCGCCGCCAGCAACCTGCGCCCAGAACAGCGCGTACCCATGACCCGTTTACGCGCCAAAGTCGCCGAACGTTTGCTACAAGCGCAGCAAAACGCCGCCATGTTGACCACGTTCAATGAAGTCAATATGCAAAACGTGATTGACCTGCGTAACCAGTACAAAGGCCGCTTTGAAGAAAAACACAAAGTCAAACTGGGCTTTATGTCGTTTTTTGTCAAAGCTTCGATAGAAGCCTTAAAGCGCTTCCCCGCCATTAATGCCTCGATAGACGGCAACGACATTATCTACCACGGTTATTACGATTTAGGTATCGCTGTCAGTACGCCGCGTGGTTTAATCGTACCCGTGTTACACGATGCCGACCAGCTCGACTTTGCCGGTATTGAACGCAGCATTGCAAACTACGGCGAAAAAGCCCGTGCTGGGACATTGGCGTACGATGATTTAAAAGGCGGCACATTTACCATCACCAATGGCGGCGTGTTTGGCTCTATGCTATCCACACCGATACTTAACCCGCCGCAATGTGCTATTTTAGGTATGCACGCCATTAAAGAGCGTGCAGTGGTGGAAAATGGCCAGATTGTCATCCGTCCCATCATGTATTTGGCCTTGTCTTACGACCATCGTTTGGTGGATGGCCGTGAAGCGGTACAATTTTTAGTCACCATTAAAGAATGCCTGGAAGCGCCCGCCCATCTCTTACTGAATATCTAAAACTTATGCCACATACTCAAACACACTATGATGTTATTGTCGTTGGCGCAGGGCCTGCGGGCTATATCAGTGCTATCCGCTGTGCGCAGCTGGGCTTTAAAACCGTGTGTATTGACAATGGCCATAACAAAAAAGGCCAGCGCAGCTTGGGCGGGGCACATCTTAATGCCGGGTGTATTGCCAGCATCGCGTTGCTGGAATCGTCAAAAATTTATTACTTATTAACCCACGCGATTAATGAACACGGTATTTTTGCCGATAATATATCGCTGGATATTGGCCAGGCCGTTGCCCGTAAAGACCAAATCATTGAAACTTTTGAAGGCAAAATTACCGACCTGTTTATACATCACGGCATTGAATATATTCACGCCAAGGCCAAATTACTTAATGCACGTCAAGTGGAAGTGATCTCCCATGATTGTCCTGCACCCTTCGTGCTGGAAGGCAAACATATCATTCTGGCGACCGGTTCGTCACCGACCGGCCTGGCATGTGCGCCTATTGATGGTGAGTTTATTATCGATACCGCCATCGCGTTAAATCTGAATGCTGTGCCTGATACGTTAGCTATTATTGGTGGCGGTGTCATGGGTCTGGAGCTGGGTGGTATTTGGAATCGGTTTGGCGCAAAGACTATTTTGCTGGAAGCCCAAGACCGCTTTTTGTCGCTAGCCGACCATGACATTGCCCGTGCGGCGTATCAGATTTACAGCGACCAAGGCATTGATATACGTCTTGGCGCACGAGTAATTAGCGCAAAAGTCCACAACAACAAAGTCACCTTACGCTACCAAGATCAACACGGTACACACAGTTTGTCTGTTGATAAGCTTATTGTTGCCTCAGGCCGCAAGCCCAATACCGAAAACCTGGCCGCACCAGAAGCCAATTTATTACTGGATGAAAACGGTTTTGTCCACGTTGATGAAAACTGCCGTACCAACTTACCTGGCGTTTATGCCATAGGCGATTTAACCGTACTAGGCCCTATGTTGGCGCACAAAGGCATAGAAGAAGGTCTCTTTGTGGCGGAACAGATTACCGGCATGCACAATCTCATCAATTACGATGCCCTGCCCAGTGTTATTTATACCGACCCTGAAATTGCCTGGGTAGGCCAAACCGAGCAAGCCTTAAGAGCTATTGGTGAGCCTATTAAAGTAGGTATTTTTCCGCTCACGGCTAATTTACGGGCACAAGCCGAAGGACAGCAGCACACTGAGAGCATGGTTAAAATAATCGCCCATGCCGAAACCGATACCATTTTGGGCGTGCATATTATGGGTACCCATGCGTCGGAAATATTGGCCGAGGCGGTGTTGGCGATGGAGTTCTCCGCCAGTAGCGAAGATTTGGCGCAAACTATCCATGCACATCCCACGTTTTCTGAAACCTTGCACGAAGCCGCGCTGGCACTTAAAAACCGAGCGCTGCATTTGCCGTTGTAGATTTTTCACGCACTACCATTATCCGTAGGTGTTATGAATAGCCAGTCTTTATTTACCCGTTTTAAATGTGCGGTCGTTTTATTGCTTTTTGCAGTACTGGGGCTTGGGCCGTTTCCCATTACCAGTCTTTTGGGCGTGTACGTGGTTATTTTTAGGCCGCAGTGGTTTAAGAATTTAGTAGCTCGGATTTATGCGGACTAAACCCGCGATTTTTCTGACACGATGAAAATGGAACATAGCTACAAAATGGCATACTGCAATACCAACACAAGCCATAAGACACAGACACCTACTCTTGGAGGCAATCCATTTTGAATACCTTTATTAATACACGCTACGGAAAAAACAAGCTTACGCCCAAGCAAATCCTCACTGACCCTGTGTTGTTTTTGGCGTTTGGGTTTGGTTCTGGTTTAGCCAAAAAAGCCCCCGGTACGTGTGGCACGCTAGCAGCTATTCCTGTTTATTGTTTGTTTGCGCAAACACCGTTACTTGTCTACAGTCTGTTAACTATAGCCGTTACACTGCTCGGCATCAGTCTGTGTGGTATCGCTGCTGATAAATTAGGTGAACACGATTTTGGTGGTATTGTCTGGGATGAAGTGGCGGGGTATTTAATTACGCTATGGTTTGTGCCTTTTAGCTGGCAAGCTACGCTAGTCGGTTTTATTTTATTCAGAATTTTCGATATTATTAAACCGTGGCCTATTAAATGGGTAGATCAGAAAGTACATGGCGGCTTGGGTATTATGCTGGATGATGTGTTGGCGGGAATTTTTGCCGGTTTGATATTACTGTGGATTTTTTAAGCCATTGTTTACAAAATTAAATTATCCAGCACACCGTTTGCCAGCTTATGAATAATATTTTTCCGATCATTATCGCTTTGTTGCTCGTTGCTCTCAACGGCTTTTTTGTAGCCGCTGAGTTTGGTCTTGTTAAACTGCGACAAACGCGTCTTCGCGCAATTATTAAAACACAGGGCTTTCGTGGCCGCATTCTAGGTAAGGTACACGCAAAGCTTGATGCGTATTTATCAGCATGTCAGCTGGGTATTACTCTTGCTTCGCTAGGCCTTGGCTGGATTGGCGAACCGGCATTTGCCAGCCTATTAGAACCCGTGTTCATCAGAATCGGTGTCACCTCAGCGGAACTGATACACGGTATCTCATTTGCTTTCGCTTTTTCTACCATCTCATTTTTGCACATCGTCGTCGGCGAACTTGCACCCAAATCAATGGCCATTCGTAATCCTGAGCAAATTGGTTTATGGAGCGCTGTACCGCTGTACGGATTTTATTGGCTGATGTACCCTGCGATCTGGTTACTTAACTCCAGCGCCAATTTGGTATTGCGTGTGTTTGGTCTGAATAACACCCACGGTAACGATGCGCATTATTCGGCCGACGAACTTAAACTTATTTTACGCAACAATTGCCCAGATGGTCGTTTTAGCCGTGACGAATGGAATATTTTGGCGAAAACACTTGATTTCAGCGAACTTGAAGTGTCCGACCTGATGCGTCCTATCCACGAACTCACCGCGTTGTATCGCAACCAGTCATTACAGCAAAATCTGCACACTGTCGCTCAAAATCGCTACAGTCGTTACCCTTATTTCGACACGAACAACGTCGATGTTTTAGGGGTCATTCATTTAAAAGATTTGTTTTTTACACAGCAAGAAGGCAAAGTAATTGAAGATTTAACTACCTACCTGCGACCAATTCAATACATCTCACCCAGCACACCTTCGCTTGCGTTATTCCGTCATTTCCGTATGGGGGCATCCCATTTTGCTATCATTGGGCAAAAAGGACACAAGCCACAAGGCTTTATTACGCTGGATAACCTGTTAAGTGCTATGGTCGGAGAAATACGTGACGAGTTCCGTCATAACAAGCATGATTGGATTCGGCTGGATGACGGCACGCTGACCGGTAAAGGCAGTTTACCGATTTTCTCATTGGAACGAATTTTGGGCATCGACATTGAGAATGAAGAGCTTGAATTGGAAAACGAAGTCTCAATCGGTGGCCTTATCATGGCCAAACTACGTGATATTCCCGTAAAAGGCCAGAAGATTGAATTCAATCAATTCAATGTCGTCGTTGAAAAGATGCATGGATCACGCATTGCTTTTGTCAAAATATATCCTATTGAAACAACTGATTTAGGGTAAGTGTCTTCACTTTCCCCTTTGAAAAAGGGGAATTTATTTAAAAATCGCCCCTCACTCCTCTTTTTCAAATACGCGCATGCGTTGAGTATAGGCACAATTGGTGACAAACGATCAGGTTCCTGATTTACAGTCATCTCTTTAAGCTGTAACAAACAACCCAATTTACTATCCTGAGTGTTATTATTTTTTCTCCTGTATTTAAATTAGTTGCCTTATTTTTAAACATCATCATGACGCAACTCAAATATTCACGTCGCCATTTTCTGCAACTCGCTGCCACGGGCTTAATTAGCTACAGCAGCTCAGCGCCAGCACTGTTTAGGCTTGCTAATGCCTGTCTTGATCCATTGAAAACACCAACAACAGCCTTAGAAACACTGGCATGGCAAGGTATTAATCCTGTTAATTACTGGGATTGCCACACCCATATTGTAGGTTCTGGTGATGGCGGTAGCGGCATTACCATGAGCGCAGATATGAATGCCCCACTGCTGCACCCCATTCAAACGATTCAACACTGGGCTTATGCCAATGCCGCGTGTACAGGAAATAGCGGTGGGCAAGATATTGCTTTTGTTAAACGCTTATTGGCATTACTGGAAACCCTGCCACAAGGCGCTAAAGCCATGTTGTATGCCTTCGATAAAGCCCACGGTGCTAACGGCGATGCTAACCATGCCAACACGTCTTTTTTTGTACCTAACGACTATGCAATGTCCTTGGCACAGCGCTACCCTGAGCGTTTTGAATGGGTCGCCAGCATTCATCCTTATCGGCACGATTGTGTCCGTGTTTTAGAACAAGCAGCAGCTGGCGGCGCTAGGAGTGTGTCGGTCTTACAGTTATCCAGTAGTATTGAGTTAAAATAGTCGACCACCCC
>NZ_FUKI01000012.1 GCF_900163755.1 Crenothrix polyspora
TCTGTACATGACAAAAAAATAAGCCAATGAAATGTCATATAATTTTCGTTTTTGTAAACGAAAATCAGTATGGAACAAATTGAAGCACTATCTGGATTACTAAACTCACATTTCAACTGGAACAAAGCCAGGATGGATTGTTTTGTGGGGATGCTGATTTCCTTATTAAAAATCAGGAGTGTCAACTTAACTGAGCTGGCTACGGCCTTCCCAAGCGACGCTCAGAAGGAATCACGGTATCGTCGCATACAACGGTTCATAGACGGACATTTTATGTCATTTGACAATGTTGCCTGGTTCATTATGTACCTGTTTGAATTCGTTGAAAATGATTACTACTTAACATTGGATAGGACAAACTGGAAATGGGGATCGAAAAACATCAATATCTTGATGTTAGCCATCGCTTATAAAGGGACGGCCATTCCCGTGTACTGGATATTGCTGGATAAAAGGGGCAACTCCAATACCCGTGAGCGTATTGCCCTGATGAAGCGCTTTATCAAACAATTTGGGAAAGAACACATACGTGGCGTGTTGGCCGACAGGGAGTTTATTGGGGAAAAGTGGCTGAAATGGCTGGATAGCGAAGGCATCCTTTTTGATATCCGCATCAAAAAAGATGCCAAAGTGCCCAATAGCCAAGGCATTGAAGTGCAAGCTAAAAAATTGTTCATGTTCTTGAAACCCGGTGAAAAACTAACTTTGCCTGACGCAAGGAAGATGACAGGCATAAAGGTGTATCTATCGGGATTACGCCTTCAGGATGGCGAGCTGTTGATTGTCGCCACTAACTGGCTCGGTGACAACGCGATTGAGGTTTACAAAGAGCGTTGGCAAATCGAGACGTTATTTTCTTGCCTCAAAGGGCGGGGCTTCAACCTTGAAGATACCCACATCATCAGCCGCCTGCGCATCAAGCGGCTGTTGGTTGTTCCTGTCATTGCTTATTGCTGGGCGCATCGGACTGGGGAATGGCAACATGAAAACGTCAAAGCGATAAAGATTAAAAAACACCAGCGCCCCGCAAAAAGTATTTTCAGGGCTGGTCTCGATTATCTCCGTGATACGTTGTTTAACGTTGCCTATTCGCTTGAACAAGCCTTGCAGAACTTGCTTCAATTTATTGATTTAAAACAATGTTGCCAATCGCTATAATTTTTTGTCATGTACAGAG
>NZ_FUKI01000033.1 GCF_900163755.1 Crenothrix polyspora
TGTTAATAGGCTATACAGTTTAAATAATTTTTACGTTGAGCGGGGTGCGGAATGTCGGTGTGATTCATTCTGCATGGGATTTTTCGCTAACAGTAAGCATGGTTTAGCCAAGGCATTTGAATGGTCAAAGCATGAAAATGAATTCATAAAACGAGCCGGTTTCGTCATCATGGCGGCTTATGGTTTTGCAGACAAAGCCGCAGGCAACGAAGTGTTTGAGCAATTTTTCCCAGTTATTGAGCGAGAAGCAAATGACGACCGAATATATGTTAAAAAGGCAGTGAATTGGACTCTTCGCAATGTTGGTAAAAGAAATGTTGATCTAAAGAAAAGGGCAATAGTCGTTGCTAAACGTATTCTGGCCATTAATAGTAAATCAGCAAAATGGATTGCTAAAAATGCAATTAACGAACTTGAAAAACCGGATGTCAATATATTGAATTATCCGAGGAATATTTATAAACCCGCATTGCTGCGGGTAAATCGATAAACATGGTGTTTTGCGGCTTTGGAAGTTTGCTATTTTTCCAGCTTCGACGGCTTTGCTAATCTTCCGTGAAAGGCAAGTCCCTTAGCTTTACGTTTATTGGCTGATAGACATTACCCAGATGACGAAACCAGCCACTGAACTGGCTGGCTTGTTGGTTATCAGCTTATGGAGTGATAATGGACAAAGCAGTACTCTTCGGGTGGAACGGTTAAACAAAATTACTGCGTTTTGCAGAAATCCCTCCCCACAGCATACCCAGCACCACATACAAATGCCGCCAATGCGTACTGTGTATAATCATACTTTCCAAAAGCGTAGACAGCAGGCAAACAAACAAAACAATACAAATATTCTGTATTTTTGATGGCTGCATACACACAGCAAAGCCTTCTTTGAGTGTAACAACAATAAATCCAGAAAAAGCAAATGCGCCCAGCCACCCAGTCTCTACCATAATATGTACAAACAAATTATGCGGATCAAGTGCTAACACTTCGGATGCTTGCCCAGGACCTATCCCCATAGGCTGAATAAGTGATCTGTTGATAGCAATAAGTATGGCATCAAAACGCCCATCAGAGCCTTTATCGTAACTTTGTACCAATTGTGCGCGGTGTGAAAACACTTGGCCAATATCATCAATGGTCGTTACTGCCCAAATAGCAATAACCATAATGGCTATCACCACCAAACTCACTATTTTAATAAGTGCTGCGGTATCTGCACGCGACCTAGCCGTGACCAATCTCAAAATGGTATACATCGTAGCGGCCATCACCAAATTAAACCACGCACCCCTGGAAAAACTCAGTAAAATGCCAGCAACCACAAACAGCAACAAGCCTATTCGCTTTAAAAAATCCAATTTGCCTTTAGCGCTTTCTAATTGCAAAATCAAATAAACGGCAACCGGTATTAAGTAAGGCCCAAACACATTCGGATCTTTAAAAGGTCCTTTTACTCGGTCGAAAAATAAAAACAGCTCATAATAAGGTGTGATCTTCAAAAAACCGATCAAGCCAAGACAAACCGCCAACACCGCCGAAAATATATAGCCATTCCAGATAATCTTATACAGGCGTAGCGGATTATCGTGAATAATACTGGCAAAAAAACCCCAACTGAAAATAAGAAAAAAAGTGACCGCCATATGCTTAAGGCAGTGTATCGGGTCTGGCGCAAGCATTGTTGCTATCAAATTCGCTAATATATACCCGCTTAAAAAAAACAACGGCGTGGCCAAATGCGGCGAAAAACGCAGTCCAAAGGTAAAGCAATACAAGCCAACCAAAATAAGAAGACCGTCGTAAGGCGCAGGTTCAACAAAAACCAGACAACTGATGGCAAATATCAGCCAAATAAAACAAAGCCGCAACGTTAAACGTTCGGGAAGTGTACCAACAGTATTATGTGACAACATGGTATCAACAGCACTCATTTGCATAATTAACCCAACATGGGTAAGCTTTAATATTAGCTAAATATACAGATTTTTTTTCAAAAAACCACGATTATCACACGCTATGAGATGATCCCGCAGTCAAACGCTATTACTGTGTGGCTAATTACTTGCCAATAGTGTGTTATGGCAGAAATTTATGAGAGGGCACGACTCTGGCATTATTGCAACGCGTCGTTAAAATAACCGCCGTCTTTGCCTGTAAATAAGCCGAGGTAACAGACCCCGCCCCTAAGTTTTTATAACCCGATCCTAAAGAAATGGCTACTGTGTTTGTACCTGGCTGATTTAAAAACACACTACCGCAGGCAAAATCACGACGAATAACATTATGCCAGTTATAACGATCATTCAATGCCTTACCCAAATTAAGGTTATAGCCTTTCCACCAGCTATCAGGGGTATTCCAGTTGCGTTGATTACTACTGAAAAAATCATGACCTTGACTGATTAACAGCCACGTTGCCAAACCGTATTCACGCTGTGTCGTGTTATAGCCATCATCCATTAAGATAACTCCCGCACCACGCTTATGAACATAATCAATGTATTTTAAAAATCGCTCATAGCCCCATTCGCCGGTTCCGCGCACCAAACCATTATCGCTAGCACCGCGCTCAAGATTAATATAATTCGCCGATTTAATTTGTTGCGTAATATAAGAATTTTCAGTTTTAGACTGATCTGCGTACCATACAGCATTATGGGCAATTTCTTTATTACGCAACGCGGCACGAATTTCTGTCATATACTGAGCAAAATACCGTCGCCAATTATTCAACGTCATCGGTGAGCCGGTATTTTTATCAATAGGGGCGATAAACGTATTAACATCGTTGTTATTACCTACGCGCCAAATAAGATTAACATCATCCAGCCACACGCCTTTATAGCCTTTTTTTACTATCGCCTTCATTTTTTGAATCATATAACGCCGAAATACCGGATTGCTAAAATCACCGGCAAACTGCGTACAACGCCCTCCTCCACATTCCCAGGGAATATAAAGCTTATTGCCGTGCGCATCACGCATAATCCATTCTGGATGCGACTTTGCCAACGGTTCATTTGCATAGATAGCGTAACTATTCACATAAGCCAAGCCATTTTTATACCAAGCATTTTTTTTATCAAAACTCGGTGCATAGGTCAACATGCGTGCATAATGCATCGACATCCATTTTTTTTGTACAATACTCGGATTATTTACATAATGATCAAAATCAGCATTGGCATTATTAAAAAACCGAACTCGACCAGCATGGGTTAAATCTCTCGCCCAACACGCACTGCCAACAAAATGCGCTAATAATATGACCGGTACTAATAAAAGCTTTATCTTCGTTATCGGTTTCTTCATCATATTTTCTATCCTAGTCAATTAGAGGAACATAATCAGACAAAATCATTGTGGGTAAAATAAAACACATTTCTTAAGTTAGAGTTAAATAATTAAAATTTAATGGTCAAATTATTTTACATTAACCCTATTTAACGCCCTATAATACGGCATTATAAAAATTATTAACTATAAAATAAAGCTGACATAAGACCTTGCAAGACCTTAAATAATTGCATATGATGACCCAGATTACCGGCATGCTGCAGCTAATTATATTTTTAACATTATCGCCATAGCCAAATACTAACAAGCAATCTTCTTAGCAATTAGCATACACCCTCTCTTGCCGTGAACTATAAAGAATCTTTACAACTATTTGGCAACGCTATTTTTGTCTTCATCAACCGCATCATTGGTGCTGCTGCCGTTTTTGGTACACAAATTTTACTGGCTCGCTGGATGGGGGCAGCAGAAGTAGGTATTTATGTGTATGCGTTTTCTTGGTGTAATTTACTGGCGATTATTGCCGGCCTGGGCTTAAGCTCTTCAGCGTTAATGTTTATTGGCCAAGGTCTTACCAATAAAAAACACGGCCCGATTATCGGAATTATTCGCATAGGGCTAAAAATTGTTTTCTTATCTGGGCTGTGTTTTGCTATTGCCGGTGAAATACTAATTTATGAAACTGACGGCATTGTTTCCCCGCAGTACACCAAAGCGTTAACTTACGCGATGATTGGTATACCCGCTATGTGTTTAATTAACTGGCAATGCACTATCGGCCAATGCCTAAACTGGTTTGCGGCGGCATTCATGCCAACTAATGTTACTAGGCCGTTATTATTAATTGCTGCAATTGTTATAACGCGACAACTTGGCCATCATCTCAATGCGTCTAATGTTATGCTAATGCATGTTGTGATCATGGGTTTTGTTTGGTTAACGTCGGCTATTTACTTAAAAAGACGACTAGCAAGGCATTTTGTTGATGTCAAACCGCTTTATCAAACAAAGCATTGGGTACGTACAGGTTTTCCACTGCTATTTGTTGCGTTGTTTTCAAATTTTTTCTTAGATATTAATATTGTCACCGTTGGTTTATATTTAAATGCTGAACAACTGGCTATTTTTAATGCCTGCTTTCGAGTCGCTGTACTGCTGGCTTTTGGCGTTCAATCCATTGACGCTATTTTACTACCACGTTTTTCACAACTTTATGCTGCTAACGACAGCGTAAAATTACAGCGCATTATCACCCTCACCACACAACTGAAATTTTGGTCGTCGCTGTGCGGCTTAATTATTTTTATTGTGTTTGGTAAAAAAATTCTGTCTTACTTTGGCACAGAATTTATTGAAGGCTATGATGCTTTAAAATTATTGGCACTTGCACAAGTTATCCGTGCTGCTGTCGGGCCGTTATCACAAGTACTCAGTTTAACTGGCCATCATGGTTTTTGCTTATTTGTATCAATGTTATCAACCTTGATTATGCTCATCCTCAATTATTTTTTAATTGGCTCGTTAGGCATGATAGGCGCAGCTTTTACGGTGGTTGTCGTCATATCACTAGAATCCATCCTGCTTTCCAGCGCCTGCATAAATCGCTTAGGTATCGATGCGTCAGTCTTTGCAATTTTTAATAAGACACCCATAATTTTAAAGCCTAAATTCGCGGCCTTTTAAAAAACGCACGAAAAAATACGTAATTAGCGCTGAACAAAAATATAGAGTGGATTCGCCGCTAGGCAATCCGCCACAATATGTGTACTTACAGCGTTTTTAACTTAGAACAGTTACAGCCACCGTTCGTGCTGAGCTTGTCGAAGCATGAACGGCACACTTCGACAAGCTCAG
>NZ_FUKI01000028.1 GCF_900163755.1 Crenothrix polyspora
ATAGGTTTTGTCAAAACAAATAACGGTATTCTACAGAATCCCCGCACTTTTAATCACACCCATCGCAGTTATATTCCTTGAGTTTTGTTAATACCGCTTGTGTTTCTACGCCTTCTGCAGTGACCGATAAGCCCAGATTATGTGCCAGATTAATAATGGCCTTAACGATAGCCATATCATTGTCGCTGTTCATTAAATCCATAACAAAAGATTTATCTATTTTAAGCTCTGCCAACGGTAATTTTTTAAGATAGGCGAGTGATGAATAGCCTGTGCCAAAATCATCAATAGAAAATTGATAGCCCATATCATGCAATCGGTTAATGATGGCCAGTGCATTTTCCGGTTCATTCATCACAGCGCTTTCGGTAATTTCCAGAATGATCCATTCGGGTTTTATACCCGATGAGGCAGCAATACCCGCGATGAGGTCAGGTAGATCAGGGTCGTGTAAGTCACGCGTGGATAAATTAACCGATATTTTGATATTGAGTCCTTGTTCATGCCACATGGCGCAATCTTTAAAAGCACGTTTTAATACCCATTGCGTGAGTTGTTTGATCATGCGTGTGCGTTCTGCCATTGGGACAAACTCATCCGGCGCAATAAAGCCATGAATCGGATGATACCAGCGTGCTAAGGCTTCTGCGCCGTAAAGTTCGTTGGTTTTTATTGATACCTTGGGTTGGTAAAATAAAGTTAAATCGTTTTTTTCGATAGCGCGGCGCAGTTCTGACATCAGCGTTAACCGCAATGGTGTATGCTTGTCGAATGATGGCTCATAGATAGCATAGCCTTTGGCGGATTTTTGTGCCATATGCAAGGCAACACCGGCTTTTTGCACTAACGTATCTACATCTTCGCCATGTTTTGGGAAATGTACAATACCAATATTGGCGTGCATACCAACTTGTAATCTATCGACCATAAAGGTCGCTTCCATTGCTTTTTGGATATGCTTGGCAAGTTGCTCGGCTTCGTAGGTATTTTCTATATTAGAGATAAGAATACCGAAAACATTGCCGTCTATTTTGGCAACGTTATCATATTCTGTGCTAGTGCCTTGTAAGCGGACAGCAAACTGCTTAAGAATAAGATCACTACTGTTTCTGCCTAAGGTATCGTAAACGTCTTTAAAATTTTCAATTTCAATTAACAAGACAGACAATTGCTTGGTTAAAGAATTAGCCGATGAAATAGTCCGTGCCACGCGATCATAAAACAAGGCGCGATTAGGTAAATCTGTTAACAGATCGTGGGTACTGACATGATTGGTATGTTTTTCAAGATCGATGGTTCGATTACGTAACTCTTGTGTCTGATCGAAAATGAGCGCACCGGCCTGGTACGCCATAATCGAACTGGAATACTGTCCCCACATGCCAAATACAAACGGGATGCCATCAAGCATCCACAGCGCAATATTATTTCTTTGTGCCGCCAATAAACTTTCAACTGATACACTGTTATTAACGTAAAAGCTAACCAGGCAGGTAGCGATAATAATACTGGCAATAGCAATCAGTACGCCTTGGCAAGCCGTTTTTGACGCCTCGCCTTTAAGAAGTTTTACGTTATTACTGAGTAAATTACTGGCGTTTGTTACATCCATAATGTTCCTGTGGTTGGTTATAACCCTCTTAGGAGGTCATTTTTAATATCGTTACAGTTCTCTAATCCTACCGAGACCCTAACTAATCCATCTTTAATACCCGCCAACTCTCTTACTTCGGGGGTCAGCCGACCGTGTGTGGTGCTGGCTGGATGCGTAATTGTAGTTTTTACATCCCCTAAATTAGCGGTAATTGAAATCATTTGTGTGGCATCGATAAGTCGCCACGCGTGGTCTTTACCACCGGTTACTTCAAAACTCACAATGCCGCCAAAATGACTTTGTTGGCGTTTAGCCAGCTCGTGCTGCGGATGAGAAGCTAAGCCCGGATACAGTACACGACTGACCCCCGCTTGTTGTTCTAGCCATTGCGCCAGTTCAAATGCACTGTCGCAGTGGGCTTTCATTCTTATTGCTAAAGTTTCTAGGCCAGATAAAAATACCCAGGCATTAAACGGGCTCATGGTAGCGCCGCCAGTTCGTAAATACGGATAGATGTACTTTTCTATAATGTCGTTACTGGCAATGACCGCACCACCGATACATCGACCTTGACCATCCAAATATTTAGTAGCCGAATGGATAACAATGTCGGCACCTAATTCAAACGGTCTTTGTAAAACTGGCGTGCAAAAACAGTTATCAACAATCAATAAACAGTTATTGTTATGAGCAATATTAGCAAGTAATTTAATATCTGCAATTTCAGTGAGAGGATTTGAGGGTGTTTCTAAAAATAAAAATCGCGTATTCGGCTTAATAGCCGCCTCCCAGGCACTGGTATCGGTCAAATCAACGAAATCGGTCGTTACACCAAACTTGCCAAAATAGTTTTGAAACAGCAATACGGTGTTGCCAAATACGCCGCGTGAACACACAATATGATCGCCTGTTTGCAGTAATCCCATGCCAACAGCCATGATGGCCGCCATGCCAGAGGCAAATGCCAGACAACGCTCCCCTTTTTCCATTAATGCCAAACGTTCTTGAAACGCATTAACGGTAGGATTGGTAAAACGAGAGTAAATATTACCGGCTTTTTTACCAGTAAAACGCAAAGCGGCTTCTTCTGCGTTTTTAAATACATAACTGGAGGTGGTAAAAATGCCGATGCTGTGTTCATCTTCATGGGTGCGTTTATGCCCGGCGCGGATGGCTTTGGTTTCCAAAGAATAGTCGTTCCAGTTAATGTCTGTCATAGGAGTATGTGTAAGTGATAGAAAAAAAGAAGGGCGGTTATTGGCCGCCCTGTTGTTAAGCCTGCTGTCTGGCTATGGGTCAGTTATTGTTTTGCATTTCAATAATAAACGATTGCGTATTACGCATCGTTTGTGCGCTGTCATTACGTAAGGTTTCAATACGTTCTAGGTAAGCATCATCGACATCGCCGGTAATATATTCTTTACTAAAGCACGAGGTATCAAAATGTTGAATCGTAGGGTTGCCTTTACGCACCGCATCAATTAAATCGGTTAAATCTTGGTAAATTAACTTATCAGCGGTCATTTCGGTACACACTTCGTCTTCGGTACGGTTATGGGCAATTAATTCGTGTGCCGCAGGCATATCAATGCCATAAACATTTGGGTAGCGTACCGGCGGTGCTGCGGAGGCAAAATAGACTTTTTTAGCGCCCGCATCTCTGGCCATTTGGATGATTTGTGCCGAGGTAGTGCCTCGAACGATTGAATCATCTACCAATAACACATTTTTACCTTCAAATTCTAGGCCGATAGCATTAAGTTTTTGCCGTACTGATTTTTCGCGCATTTTTTGACCGGGCATAATAAATGTCCGACCAATATAGCGATTTTTAATAAAACCTTCGCGGAATTTTACACCCAATATATGCGCCATTTGCAAAGCGGCGGTGCGGCTGGTATCGGGGATAGGAATGACCACGTCGATGTCATGATCTGGCCAGTCTCTTAGGATTTTTGCCGCCAGTTTTTCGCCCATACGCAAACGGGCTTTGTGTACCGAGATATTGTCGATAATGGAATCGGGTCTGGCAAAATACACGTATTCAAATATACACGGGCAGTGATCGGGGTTGCTAGCGCATTGTCTGGTGTGCAATACGCCGGATTGTTCAATAAACACGGCTTCGCCAGGTTGCACGTCTCGCAGTACCGAAAAGCCCAGTACGTCTAGCGCAACACTTTCGGAGGCAATCATGAATTCAGATTTATCTTCGGTTTGGCGTTCGCCAAAAATCAGCGGGCGAATGCCGTGTGGATCTCTAAAACCTAAAATGCCGTAACCGGCAATCATGATGACGACTGCATAAGCGCCCTTACAGCGACGATGTACGCCTGCGACGGCTTTAAAGACATCTTCAACGCTTAAGTGTATCTTGCCTAAGCTTTGCAGCTCGTGTGCAAAGATATTCAGTAATACTTCCGAGTCAGAATCGGTATTTAAGTGGCGCTGATCTTCAATAAACAGCGCTTTTTTCAGTTCTTCAGTATTGGTAAGATTACCGTTATGCGCCAGTGTTAACCCAAATGGCGAGTTGACGTAAAAAGGTTGCGCCTCGGCAGAGCTGGTGCAACCAGCTGTTGGATAACGCACATGGCCAATACCCATATTGCCGCGTAGCTTTAACATTTGGGCATTGGTGAAAACATCGCGGGTTAAGCCGTTTTCTTTGCGTAAATACAATCTGCCATTTTCGCAGGTAACAATGCCAGCGGCATCCTGACCTCGGTGTTGCAGAACGGTAAGTGCGTCATATAATTCTTGGTTGACGGCTTGATGTGAAACGATAGCAGCAATACCACACATTATTGTTTGGGCCTAGGTCGAAAGTGTCAGTGATAATGAACATAAGATGCCATTTCCGAAGGAATAGTATCCTTTATAAAAATAGCAAGTGATTGAAAAGGTGGTATTAATATAGCATCGTCCCACCAGGGTTCTAAGGGTAACGGCGATAAGCCAGCTAACAGGATAAGCGTTGCCACGATAATGATACCGTGTATGCCACCCAGAAATAGCGCCCAAAAACGGTTAAAAAAATCCAAGTTGGTTTTTGGAATCACATCCCGCAGTAAATGACTAATGGTATTGCCGATAATCAGAGTAATCAACAATAAGCCAGCAAAAGATAGGGCAACGCGCACCGCAGGATTAGCCAGCTTTAAAGCGAGTAACATGGAAAATTCTCGGTTAAACATCAGGCTAATCGTTATCGCTAATAGCCAAATGCTAAGCGACAGTGCTTCGCCCATTAAGCCCCGCGCTGTGCCTGCAACAGAGCAGATAACGATAATGGCGATAATGACAATATCTATCCACAGCACAGGGCTCCCCATTCAGTTAGTGCATGAAATGGCTGCCGGCTTAATAGAAGATAAAATGTAGATTGGCTTGGATGTTTTCTCTCAATTTAGTATTTCCAAGGTAATATTACGTGTTGAGTTGTCAAACAGTAGACAACCCAGTCTACTTGAATGATATTATTTTTTTGTCCCGTGTTAAGTTGATAGCCCATAAAATGACAGAAATGCTGTGTATTTATTCAGCAATCATTAAAGATTGGATGTTTTGTTTGTCTAATTTCTTTTTCATGTCGCTGGCGCGTTGTTTATCCAGTTCAGGGCCAATTTTAAGCCGGTAAATATCGCCTTTAGTTTGCAAAATAACGGGGAAACCTTGTTTTTGCAGTTTTTCTAATAGCGCGATAGCATTTTCTTTTTTACTAAAGCTACCGGCCTGAATAGACCATCGGCCTAGTCCTGGAACGGTTTTTACTGGCGTAGGTTTGCTTTTGTGACTGGTATCGGTTGTGATATCGTCATCAATTGGCTTAATGGTTTTATGGTTTTCAGTCTCAATGACTGGCTTGGGCTTTTTTTTGACGGTTGTTGTGGTTACCGTATGCGTATCGCCAGATTCAGTGGCTTTTGATTTCACAGAGCCATGTTTGGGCGCATGTGTCGGTTCTGCTTCCAAAATGTCGCCGGTATCTAAAGAGTCTACCGATGGTTTTGTTTTGCTGGCGCTGGGCGTGTCTTCAGTGACGATCAGCTCCTCTTCCGCACCACTGTCCAGCGCTTGTCCTTGTTCTTCGTCGTTGGGTAAGTTGTTTTTATCACCGGTATTACTGTTAGCTGTGTCGGTGGTTATGTCTTGATCTGGCGTGAGTGCGCGGCCAAAATCAGCAGGCAGTTCTTTTTCAGCTGTCTTTTCGGGCGGTTTTGGCAGCGTTAATTCACTGACTTGTTGGCCATTGTTTTCAACGGGGTCGTCGAATACCATGGGAAGAAAAATAGCTGCCAGTGCGGTGACGACAATGGCACCAATTAAGCGTTGTTTTAATTCATGATCCATTTTATTTACTTACCTTCAAGTTCAATTAAGCAATCAGATACCAAGAAAAAAGAACCAAAAACGAGTAACACGTCATTTTTTTGGCACTGATTTTTGGCTGCGGCAAAAGCGCCAGCAAACTCAGTATAGTCAAAGGATACGTTAGTAATTTGACCTTGCGAAAAAATTTCTTGTACGGCTGCTGTGGAAATAGCCCTGGGCGTGGTGAGCGGTACAAAATGCCAAAAATGTACAGCGGATGCCATAATTTTGATCACCCCTGCAATGTCTTTATCTTTCATCATGGAGAAAATAGCATGGACGCGTCTGTTTGGGAAGGCGGCGCGTAAATAATTTGCAAGTGTGCTGACCGCTTCAGGGTTATGGCCGACATCTAACAGCAGTGGAACGCCGTTATCAAGGTTGATTTTTTGAAATCGACCGGCTAAGTAGACATTTTTAAGCCCTGACTGAATAGCGGCTTCTGTGACGGGTATGTGGGTGTTTAATTGCTGTATCGCCATAAGCACCGATGACGCATTGCGGTATTGATGCTCACCTTTTAGTGCAGGGTCGGGAAGATTTATTAGCTGTTGATCGCCTGCTGACCAATCCCAGCCTGAGGCGTGTCTGTGATAAGAAAAATCTGTGCCAATACAATAAGGAAGAGCATTTTTATCAATAGCGCACTGGCGTAAAGTTTCCGGTGGATGTGGGTCGCCAATGATGGCGGGGCTATGCGCTCTAAAAACCCCCGCTTTTTCTATGGCAATAATGTCACGGGTTGCACCTAACCAATCAACATGGTCGATATGAATACTCGACACCAAGGCGGCATCAGTATCAATAATATTCACCGCATCCAAGCGTCCGCCCATGCCAACTTCCAGTAATTGAATATCAACATTGGAGCGCCAAAAGATATCTAATGCCGCCAGTGTGCCAAATTCAAAATAGCTGAGCGAGGTGTCTTGACGAGCCGCTTCGATACGGTCAAAAGCGGCGCAAATTAACGCATCGGAGACTGGCTCGCCGTTGATTTTTATCCTTTCGTTATATTTTAAAATATGCGGCGAAGTGTACGAACCCACCGTATAGCCAGCGGCTGTATAAATGGCTTCCAGAAATGCCACACAAGAGCCTTTGCCGTTAGTGCCTGCGACAGTAATGGTCAGTGGCTTGATAGCGTCTGGATTGAGCACCCGATAAATCTGTGCGGCTCGCTCCAGGCCTAAGTCTATCGCTAAAGGATGGTGGCTTTCCTGCCATTTAAGCCAATCCGGTAACGAATCAAAGTGCATCATTAATCAGCATTGATAACGGACGCTTGAGTTTTTGCATCAGCACTGTTTTGAAGCACTGCGTTAACTTCAGTCGTTTCAGTTTTATCGCTAGTATCTTCAACGGCTATTGGCGCGGGTCGGCCTGCCATTAATAACGACAGAATGCTGGCAATTTTATCGCGCATTTGCCGCCGGTCGATAATCATGTCGATAGCGCCGTGTTCTTGTAAAAACTCACTGCGCTGAAAGCCCTCAGGTAGTTTTTCACGTACGGTTTGTTCAATGACTCTAGGGCCTGCAAAGCCAATTAAAGCATTGGGTTCAGCAATATTAAGATCACCCAGCATGGCTAAACTGGCTGATACCCCGCCCATTGTCGGGTCGGTCATAAATGAAATATACGGTAAACCGGCCGCCGATAAACGCGATAGCGCGGCGCTGGTTTTGGCCATTTGAAACAAGGAGAACAGTGATTCCTGCATACGCGCACCACCACTGGCGGTAAACACGATAAAGGGTATGTGTAATTCCAGGCTTTTATTCACGCCACGCACGAATTTTTCACCGACTACCGAGCCCATCGAGCCGCCCATAAAGTCAAAACCAAACGCGGCGGCAACAATATCTTGACCATGCAACTGGCCTTTCATGACCACGAGCGCATCGTTTTCTTTGGTTTGTTTTTGGGCAGCAGTGAGGCGATCTTTGTATTTTTTGCTGTCTTTAAATTTTAACGGATCGACCGGCCTAACATGCTTGGCAATTTCTTCGCGGCCTTCTTCATCCAGAAACATTTCCAGGCGTATTCTGGCTGGAATACGCATGTGATGCTCACATTTAGGGCATACACTGAAGTTTCTTTCCAGTTCGGCATTGTAAAGAATCGCACTGCAATTAGGGCATTTATTCCACAAGCCTTCAGGAACTGCGCCTTTTTTATTGGAACGTTCGGTTCTGATGGTGGATGGAATTAATTTTTCAAACCAACTCATAGTATTTCCTAGGCTATCGATTTAAGCGTCCATTGCATGGCGCATGGCGGTTAATAAGGCAATAATTTCATGCTTGGCGGTGTCTAAGTCATTCAGATTAGCTTCTATTTTGCTGATTAGCGCACTGCCAATAACCGCACCATCACCGATATCGGCAATGGTTTTTGCCATCGCGGCATCTTTAACACCAAAACCGATAGCGACCGGTAAGCGTGTGTTGGCTCTGATTTGTTGTAGCTTGGCTTCTACGTCAGCAATGTTTAAATGCCCTGCGCCGGTGACACCTTTTAATGACACATAATAAAGATAACCACTGCCTAACGCATCCATTTTTTTGATGCGTTCATCGGTGCTGTTGGGCGCTAACAGAAAAATAGGATCTATGCCACGCGCTTTCAGCAGGCTACCGTATTCGCTGGCTTCTTCGGGCGGTAAGTCTACCGTGAGTATGCCATCGACATCGGCGAGTTTTGCTGCGTTGGCGAAATTTTCATAACCGAATATTTCGATAGGATTAACATAGCCCATAAGCACGATGGGTGTTTGTTGGTTGGTTTTTCTAAATTCTGTTGCCAAGACTAATACACGGCGCAAGCTCATTTTATGGGCGAGTGCGCGTTCGCTGGCACGTTGAATGACAGGGCCATCGGCCATAGGATCAGAAAAAGGAATGCCTAATTCAATAACATCGACACCGGCTGCCACCATGGCGTGCATCAGCGGCAAGGTGAAGTCTGGATTAGGATCGCCGGTAGTTATAAAGGGGATTAACGCTTTGCGACCTGATTTATGTAAGGCTTCGAAAGTAGCGGCTAAACGGCTCATAATGCTATGCCTTCGCGTTGGGCTATGGTGTGCATGTCTTTATCGCCACGACCGGATAAGTTAACGATGATAATGTCATCTTGTTTCATAGTGGGTGCGAGTTTCATGGTATAAGCCAGAGCATGGCTGGATTCTAGCGCGGGGATAATGCCTTCCATTTTAGTCAGTGCATGAAAACCGGCCATCGCTTCGGTATCAGTAATACTGACGTAATTAGCGCGGCCTGAATCTTTTAACCAAGCATGTTCAGGGCCTACGCCAGGGTAATCAAGGCCTGCCGAAATAGAATGGGTTTCAATGATTTCACCGTCTTCATCGGACATTAAATACGTGCGATTGCCGTGTAATACCCCAGGTTTGCCAGCGGATAACGGCGCGGAATGACGACCGGTTTCGATGCCATCGCCCGCCGCTTCCACGCCGTATAAGGCAACTGACGTGTCATCTATAAAGGGATGGAATAAGCCGATAGCATTAGAGCCACCACCTACACACGCGACCAGGGCATCGGGTAAACGTCCTGTTGCTTCTAAGCATTGTTGTTTGGCTTCATGGCCAATCACGGTTTGAAAATCTCTCACCATAGCCGGGTAGGGGTGTGGGCCTGCGACCGTACCGATGATATAGAAGGTGTTATCGACGTTAGTAACCCAGTCGCGTAGTGCTTCGTTGAGTGCGTCTTTTAAGGTTTTCGAGCCAGATTCAACCGATACCACGGTAGCACCTAACAGTTTCATGCGATAGACATTTAATGATTGGCGGGCGACATCGACAGAGCCCATGTAAACGACACATTCTAAGCCTAATCGTGCCGCAACAGTTGCTGTGGCAACCCCGTGTTGACCAGCACCGGTTTCGGCGATAATACGGGTTTTACCCATGCGTTTGGCCAGTAATGCTTGGCCGACGGTGTTGTTAACCTTATGTGCGCCGGTATGATTTAAGTCTTCGCGCTTTAAATACACTTGTGCGCCGCCTAAATGCTTACTCCAGCGTTGTGCGTGGTATAAAGGCGAAGGCCGTCCGACGTAATGCTTTAAGTCGGCACTCAGTTCAGCGATAAATTCGGGGTCTTTAAGATAACGTTGATAGGCTTCATTTAATTCTTGTATCGGTGGTATCAATGTTTCTGCGACAAAGATGCCGCCGTAGTTACCAAAGTGCCCTCGGTCATCGGGCATATTATATTTTTCTGTCATAGTATTAACTTTTGTCACCGTAATTAATTGCTTGTAAAAATGCGCTTACTTTGAGTGGGTCTTTAATGCCTTTGGCGGATTCTACGCCGCTGCTGGCATCTAAGGCATAAGGCTTGACGGTTTGTATGGCCAACCGTGCATTAGTGCTGTCAAGACCTCCTGCCAGAATGATGGGTAAAGGGTGTTGCTTAGGAATTAATGACCAGTCGAATTGATGACCAGTGCCACCTTTGGCGGCTGGATGGTAGGTATCCAGTAATAGCCCGGTGGCATCATGATAGTGTGTGGCCAATGCTGAAATATCGGTGTCTGCTTGCATGCTCACGGCTTTGATATAACGGGTATTATACATTCTGCAAGCCTCAGCGGATTCGTTGCCATGAAATTGCAGGCAATCAATTGGCAGCTGGCGTAAAACCTCACGAATGCTAGTTTCTGGCGCGTCAACAAACAAGGCAACGACAGAAACAAAAGCTGGTAAAGCACGGACAATTTGGAGAGCTTGATGTATAGCAACATGTCGTGGACTGGGTGGGTAAAACACCAAGCCAATGGCATCAACCCCCGCATGAGCGGCGTGCACGGCATCTTCAACACGAGTAAAGCCGCAAATTTTAACGCGAGTTCGCATAAGCTGATATGAGAATTTTCTGAAAATAGCTAGGCCATTAGAATAACACAAAATTAACAGTAACTTGTTTTCTAATCATTGAGAAACAGGGGGATGGGTTAGTGCGGTTTTTTGGTCGTGGAGAGAGAGCGTATTAAGCTATTGAGCTGATTGACATCTATGGGTTTAGTTAAGTAGTCATCAAAACCTGCATCCAAGGCTTCGTTGATTTTATCTTGATCGGCGTAGGCACTGATAGCCGCTATTTTTAAGGGATTATGTCGACTACGCAGTATTTTTATCAGTTGCAAGCCGGTCATAACCGGCATGTTGAGATCAATAAACGCCATTTGATAGTTGGTATTTTTAATTAATTGCAAGGCTTCTCGGCCATTAACAGCAGAGTCTACGCTACAGTTTTGCAGTTCTAGCATATTGCGTAGCAGTAGCAAGTTGATTTCATTATCATCTGCAATCAAAATGCGTTTTGACGTGGGTGCATCTGATTTAATAATGGCTTGTTGTGGCATGGGTGGCGCTATTTTATCGCTGATAGACAGTGGCAAGGTCACAGAAAACACACTGCCGATACCCGGCTTGCTGGTAACCAATAGTTTGCCATTCATCAGCGTTACTAATTCTCTGGTAATAGCCAGACCTAAACCCACGCCTTCTTTAACCAAGGATGGCGCGTTGATTTGTACAAAAGGTGAAAAAATTTGTTGCAGATCTTTTTGAGCGATGCCGCAACCGGTATCCTCAATAGAAATATTTAAATTACCATTTTGATAATTAAAGTTAATGGTTATCTTACCTTGGTCGGTGTATTTAATAGCATTGTTAAGTAGATTAATAATGACTTGTTGTATGTGTTTCTGATCGCCTTGAAAAGAATGCGGAATAATAGTGTTACGGATGCTTAATTTGAGTTTTTTTTCTTCAAGTTGTAACTTAAACATGGCGATAATATTGGCCAATAGGGTTTCAAAATTAAAATCGCTGATTTCTTTTTTGATTTGTTTGGATTCAATTGAAGCAATATCAAGAATATCGGTAATCAGTAATAACAAGCTGTCGCCGCATTGTTTGATAATATTGATTTGTTTTTTATCTTCGGCAGCTAACGAAGATTTATTTTGTAATAACTGTGAAAAGCCAAGAATACCATTTAAAGGTGTGCGTAACTCATGACTGATTTTTGCTAGGAATTGGCTCTTAGCCTGATTGGCTTTTTCTGCGGTATTTTTGGCTTGTAATAAAGCGGCGGTGCGTTCTTCGATAATAGATTCGGAGCGAAAATGCCGCCCGGTTAGCATTAATAATCCTACGCCTAAAAGACAGGTAAAAATTAATCCACTCAGTAAAACAGCCCACATTGTCCAATGATTAGAGGATTGTTCGCTGCGCCAATCATGGTAAAAATTGATTTGCCAGTGTTGATGGCCGGCCACCATTAAATGGTATTTTTGATATACCTCGGCTTGGTTGTCTTTTATGTTTGAATAAACCAGAGTTTGCTCAGTTAATGTCGGATTAAAAACACTGATGGTGAAAAATAAATTTTCGACATCAAGATGTGTGTGTGCCGCATTGATAAGTTCTTGAATTGAAAGCGTGCATGCCAATATACCGAGTAATTTTTTAACGTCGGATTTTATCGAAAAAACAGGGTTAATAAAAATAATAAGATTATTTTTTGCGGAAATATGCATGCTATCTTCAGCTAAAATCGTATTATTTTTGATCAAGTCTAAAAAATTTTCAGTAGAGATTTTTTTGTCAGTGTGTTCTGTGTTGTATTTATGGATTGCAGAAGTGAATTTAATAACCCCCGTCTTTGATTCTGGGTAAATTAGCCAGCTTATTGTGTCTATTGCTTTATACGAAGACAGCGTGTTTTTAGTAAATAACGAAAAACTGTTATCATCGAGTTCCTTGGTGCTGTTAATAAAGAATCGGGTTGCATTAATAGCGTGTGCAGTGCCTTCAATTTGTCCTTTGAGGGCTTCAAATAAGGTCATAGATTGATCTTTAAGTTGTTGTCGGTGTTGCTGATATTCAATTTTGCGTACGTAAAAAAAGAACACAACAATCAATGCCAGAGTAACAATCAGGGGCAAACCAACAGAATAGCGGCGCTTTAGCCAAACAGACTGCGGTTCGGCAAAAATAATCAATGTGAATGGCGTGAACAGATAAACACCCAAGCTGTCTTTCATCCAATAGCTGAGCCAATTTATGGGGATGTTAAGCAGATTTATCTGGTTGGTTAGGTGCAGGTATATTGTGTTGATTGTTGCGGGTATAACGCAGCTGACTGCTGCTAACAACATAAACAATAAAATATTTTTATCAGTTGTTAACGGATTAGGAAAACCAAGAACGCGGCGAACAGCAAATGCATTGCTTAACGCACACAGACAAGCACCAAAACTGCTCACTAATGCTGTATTGAACGCAAGGTTGTTAGTACCCAGTTGCCAGATGATAATGCCAATGTGCCCCATAATAATGCTGGGCCATATTTTATTACCGGCCAGTAAGATAGCCGCTAAAGCGATGCCGGCCGGTGGCCAAATAGCACCTAAGTTGCTGGGCGGAACTTTAAGCAAAAATCCGAGCAAGCCAAAAACAAAATAAGCCCCTGCTATTAAGCTGATTAATAACAGATATTTTAATATATGGCTTATTGAGAAACTGCTCGGCATTAATTCACCATCAACAGCGGTTTAGGGCTAGTTTTATTTGTTTAATAGCATACTGGTTAAGTTGTCCAGTTCTAATATGTTGATTACACAACGCGCCTCTAAAACCCAGATAATTCGCTTGGTATTGGCGTAAGTCAGGAATACTTTGCAATGATAACGATCCCGCCAGTCCGCACAACAGGTGTTGTTGTTTTGCTTGGTCAATGAAGTGATGAATTTCATCAGCAGTCATCACCTGGTTTAACGAGCCTGATTTTTTGTTCATTGTATCCAGCATGACACCGGTAAATCCAGCTTGTTTTAGTGCCGGTATAATTGTCATATCGGGCTGTTGGTCGGCAAATAATACCGCGATTAAAGCACTATTTTCGGTCAATGTGGCTAATTGATCAATAATCGATTGCCAATTATCAGCAGGAAAAAAGCCCAGCTTAATATAATCCACGCCAGTTTCTGCCATTGCCTGTACTGCGTTAAAAATAAGTCTGGCGTGCATGGGCAAATCGCCGATGGTTGCACTCACCGGCTTACGTTTGGCAATTGTAGCGACAATTTCGCGTACCACAGCCAGTTCCAACGCACCCAACGCGCCCAACGCGGGTTGCTTAAGGTCGATAATATCCACGTTTTCCTGTAACACAAACAGCGCCTCTTCCACGCTATTGACGCTGGCGAGCATTTTGGTCATACGATTAACGCCGCTTTGTAGTTGGCGACCGTGGCCATTAACCAGCCCCAGGCTTCTTTTTCTGCATCACCTGCGGTTTTATCGACAGCGATTTGCAAATAAGCCAGCTCAGCAGCAATCTTTTCCATAGGCAGTCTATGCAATCGGCTGACCAAAATCGCCGCTTCCAATACTGCATATTGGGCGCGGTTAAAGCCGGTAAATGGTGCATGGTTAACCGTATGCACCGATTTACAATAAAGTTTGGGGCGAAGATTGTCTTCTTCAATGTGAATCACTTTAACTTCGGTATGTGCCAAGGCACAAGACAATACTTTGCCGGTGATGCGTTCGGCATCTTTAACGGGCCAATCGCGTCGACCGGTTAAGCAACCGGCAAATACCCGCACGTCGGTGCAGTAATTAAGTACAGCGACGTTAGTTTCTAACAGGTTATCCAGTGTGGTGGAGGGTTTAAACGGCAGGATAATAAATTCATCGGCTGTGATGTGTATGCCCATTGGCGCAATATGCACAACGCCAGCCTGATTTTGTGTGGTGACTATGGTTTCTTGTATCATGGTTTTTTTAAGGTGCTTCCCGCCGGTTTAAAGGCGTGTAGGTCAACAGTTTGTTCAGTGCTATCGGTTGCGCAGCCCCAGTGTAAGGGCTGATCCTGGTTAAAACGTTTGCCTAATTGCCAAGCAATTTCGGCGCGTGCCAGTTCCACGCCTAAATAAAAGGCATGGCCGCCGTCGTCTTTAACGTTTAAATGCGGGTACAGATCAAACGGGTCGGTGGCGCTGTGCAAGCCATCGCGGTTAAAAATATGCACGCCTTCCTGGCTGATCTGGATACGAAAGCTAGGATCGGTAATTTGTACGGCCAGTTCCTTAATTTCGTTAAACGCATACGGGAAGGGTGCGGCTTCGTGCAAGGCCATTAAACCGGCATCGATGTGCTTGGGCAAGGTATTTTGCTCCTTGGCTGCGTGCATAATGCGCCGTGCCACATCGGCTTCTTTAATGGCACGGCAGGCGTGTTTGCTGACTTCGGTCGCTAAAATATTGTTGATATTCAGTTCTGAACAGATGCCCATTAACAGCGTGTTTATGCCCACGGTATCGGCATGGGTGAGTTCGGTAATATTGCCCACGCCCAGCATCATATTGATGTCGGGGTGTTGCTGGCGCACCTGATGGTAACGGACGATGGATTGGGTAAAGCCAAAATGGATCGGATCGAGGATAGGATCAACAATAAAAGCGCGGTTTTTGGCCTGCATGATGGCAATCGCGCGGTTTAACGAGGCCAAATCTTCGTGTTTTTTGGGGATTAAAATTGGCGTGGCGGCGATTTCATCGGCGATCCACAGGCTGTCTTCGTGCAAGCTGAGCATGTAATCCGCGCCGGCTTTGCCGCCTTTGAGCAAGTCAGCGTCATCCAGGGAATCTATGCTGACGGTAAAGCCCTCCTGCTTTAAGGTGCGGATGGCATCTTCAAGGTGCGGAAAATCGGTGCTGGGCAAGCAACCTATGTCGATGACATCCGCGCCGTTGCGCCGATAATACAGGGCTTTCTCAACGATGGCTTCGACGCTGATATTGGGGGCATCGACAATTTCGGCAAAGATTTTGACGCTGTACTGGCTTAAGTCATACTTATGCGCGGCTTTGCCAAAATACATTGGCAAATCTTTCAGCTCTTCGGGGCCGCGTTCTACCGGTATATTGAGCTGTTGTGATAAGGCGGCAATATCGCCACGGCAGCGCCCAGGCAATATGATGCGGGTGGCGGCGAAAGTATCGGTCAAGCGCCGTGCAATCATGTCGGTGGTCATTAAGGCGGCCACTTTTACGCCCAGCTGATGCACGGTGTAAGTGAATTCCGGCTGGATTTTTTCCAGGATATTACGCAGTTGTTTTTCGGCCAGTTTGCCGGTTAAAAACAGGACGTGTTCGCTCATGGTAACGATTTTAAACGTGTATTCACAGCGGTGATCAATTGCTCGACACTTTCGACCACGGTGGTGTATTCAAACGTGCGAATTTTATCAGTGCCTTCCAGATCAATTTTGCGCGGATAGACCATGACTTTGCCGCCAGGTGCGGTGGTTTCCATTTCGGGGGCAATGTCGCACGGGTAGACGATGCTGGGTACTTTGCATTTTCCAGCCTGTGAATACAGGTTAGTGACCAGGTTGTCGGCAATGCCTAACACGCATTTGGCGATAGTGTTGGAGGTGGCAGGTGCCATCACAAAAGTATGATAATAGCCTTTGTAAAAGTGGCCAACGGGCGGTGATGAGGCAGTTTTGTCGCGGAAAATCGGCATTTTGGCACGCACCTCGCTAAGGTCAACCCCGTACATTTTAATCACTTCTTCACCCGCTTGGCTGATGTACAGGTCAACGTCGTCCAGGGTTAGGAGAAAAGCCAGGCATTCTTCTATATAATGACCTGAGCCGGTGATTGCCCAAGCTAATCGCGGTTTTTTCATTACACGGTGGCTGTTAAAAAGAGACAACCATTATACCTGAATCAAGGGATTGCAACGCAGTGAGGTCTATACGCATGTTTGAAGGCTTTGAAAAACCGCTCATTATGGGCATATTGAATGTCACTCCTGATAGTTTTTCCGATGGTGGCCAGTTTTTAAAAGTTGATAATGCGGTGCAGCAAGTTGAGCGGATGCTGGCGGAAGGTGCAGATATTATCGATATTGGCGGCGAATCGACGCGTCCAGGTGCGGTGTCTGTGCCGGTTGAAGAACAAATTCAGCGTATTGTGCCGGTTATTACTGCGATTCGTCAGCGTGGTATTACGGTATTGATTAGTGTGGATACTACGTTAAGCTGTGTGGCTAAGGCGGCGTTGCTGGCGGGGGCTAATATTATCAATGATATTTCGGCAGGCGATGATGATGTATCAATATTATCGCTGGCGGCACAATTGCAAGTGCCGATTATTTTGATGCACCGGCAGGGGTTGCCGCAAACCATGCAAGATAACCCGCATTATGACAACGTGGTGCAAGAAGTGGTTGATGGTTTAAAGGCCAAGATTGATGCCGCGTTGGCGGTGGGTATTAAACCGAACAATATTATAATTGATCCTGGCATTGGCTTTGGTAAGCGTAAGCAGGATAATTTAGCTTTGTTGGCGAATTTGAACAGTTTGGTGGTATTGGGTTTCCCCGTGTTGTTGGGGACAAGTCGTAAGCGTTTTATGGGGTCTCTTTGTAATGTGTCCGAGCCTATGCAGTTGGTAACAGCGACAGCGGTGACGACAGCTTTAGGCGTGATGGCGGGGGTTAGGGTTTTTCGGGTACATGATGTTAAGGAAAATCGGCAGGCGGTGGATGTGGCTTGGGCGATCAGGCAGAGTCGATTGAGCTGAATTGCTGTTGTCTCTGTTGTGAGGGTGTGTTGTCAATAAATTGAGTGATTTAAATTTTCTTAAATAGATGTGGTTTTTTTACTCGAAATCCACCTCTAAAGCACAGCGAGCAATTAAGCTTAACAAAATGTAGTGCTATAAGTGATTATTGGGGCAGTGACACGCAAGGAAAAAATCCCCTTGCGTGTTTAAATGGCGGGCTTTATAACTACGGCGCAATCGGTTTTGGTGTAGCAATAGCTACGTCTGTATCGGCTTGCAAACTACCCAAAACAGCTTCAAATTCATTTTGGCCTATTGCTTTGGCGATATTTTTGGTGGCTAATTCCATTTTTTTCTTGTCATCTTCGCTCATTACGCCGTCAGTAACTTTTGTGATACTGGCAACAATATTTTCGCCAGTAGGTAAGGTTACCAGGATTGCTGTCGCTTTGCCTGCCAGTGGCTTGGCTGCTTTAAATACCGCTTGATTCAGTAATTCTGGGACAGTTGTATTGTTGCGTGAAAAGCCAGGTAACTTTTGTACGGTCAATTTATTTTCGGCAGCAATGGCTTCGATGTTTGTTCCTGTTAATAAACGCTCTTTAATTTTTTGTGCAGTATCAGTGGCTTGTTGCTTGGCTTTATTAATAAATATAGCGGCAATCACTTCAGATTTTACATCTTTTAATTCGCGTGTAGTACTGGGTTTATGATCCAATTTATGCAGCACCGCGATACGATCAGCGCTGATTTCAACCGGTGTGCTGTTATTGCCTTGCAGTACTTCTTCAGAAAACGCCATTGTGCGGATTTTTTCGTCAGCGGCAATACCGTCGCCTTTATCTTTGGTAAATAAGGTTGATTTTTTAATGGGGAGTTTTAAGGCATCAGCGGCAGCTTGTAGGCTGTCAGGATTTTGGTAGCTGACCTCTGTTAAGGTTTCGCCTGCTTTAAAGAAAGCATCTTCCGATTGTATTTTTTGGTAAGCTTTAGTGACATCGGCTTTTACGCTGTCGTAAGGTTTTATAACAGCGGCTTCCAATTCGGTTAGTTTAATTAAATGGTAACCAAACGCAGATTTGATGGGTTTAGAAACCTCGCCCTTTTTTAATAATTTGGCGGCATCTTCAATAGTTTTTTCTAAGTCACCGGTGTTAAAAAAGCCTAAATCGCCGCCTTCGGTTGCAGATTTTTTATCATCAGAAATTTCGGTTGCTAACACAGCAAAGTCTTTGGCTTTTAGCGCTTCTTGACTGGCGGCGGCTTTTGTTAAAGCGGTTTTTTCATCTTGTTTGCTGTTGATAGCAAATAAAATATGACTGATTTTTCTACGCTCTGGTGTGGTGTATTGATCTATTTGTTCGTCATAGAAGGCTTTTATTTTGTCATCGGTAACCACAATGGTCTTAGCCATTTCGTCACTGGTTAATTCCACGTATTCTACCGAAACTTGTTCTGGAACCTTGTAAGCATCTTGGTGTTGTTGATAATACTGAGTAACTTCGTCGTCCGAAGGTTGCTCGGTGGGTTTTTGTGGTGTAATCGTGAGATAGCTTACGTCACGCAGTTGATTATGGATTTTAAAAAAGCCTTCGACATCGTAAGGTGTTGCGAAACTACTTTCGGTAATGCTATGCTGGAATTGTTCCATAAGCAGGGCATTTTTTATTTCACCGGTAAATTGTGCTGAGGACATTTTTTGCGAACTTAACAGTTTTTTGTACTGTTGGTCGTCAAATTTACCATTAGTTTGAAAATAAGGCAGGGTTTTGATGAAGGTTTTTACGCTAGCATCAGTGACAGCCAAGTCTTCGGCATGGACGTATTGTAATAAAACTTCATCTTTGATTAATTTATCGAGTGCTTGTTTTTTTAACGAGGTCTCGTCAACGTTCATTCCTTGAAAATTTTGGCGGTATTTTTCGTAAGCTTTATTAACATCGCGCTGGAAAAAATCCTTGCCACCGATTGATACAACGGGGGGTTCTGAGCCGCCACCCATGTAATTTTGAATACCCCACAAGGCAAAAGTGCCACAAATAGCCACTAGCATGCCTTTTGCGAAAGTACCTTGCGCTTTTTCTCTCATTGTTGTCAGCATAATTCTTATTCCGAAGCAATAACTTAAAAAATATAAAGCGAAAACCAGATTAAAAAAAAAGCCCCGCACCATACGGTGCGGGGCTTTTAAATTTGGCGGAGCGGACGGGGCTCGAACCCGCGACCACCGGCGTGACAGGCCGGTATTCTAACCAACTGAACTACCGCTCCAAAAAGTCTGGTGGGTGCTGAGGGGTTCGAACCCCCGACCCTCGCCTTGTAAGGGCGATGCTCTCCCAGCTGAGCTAAGCACCCGACTAATGAGACTAGTTTACAGCATCTTTTAAAGATTTACCAGCTTTAAATGAAGCTATTTTTGCTGCTTTGATAATTATTTCTTCTCCGGACTGTGGATTACGACCTTTACGCTCTGCTCTTTCCTTTACGGTAAAGGTGCCAAAGCCCACTAATGCCACGGAGCGCTTGCTAGGTTCAGCATCGCTTAGCGCTGTAGTAACGGCATTAATAAAGCCATCTAAAGCACGTCCCGCATCTGTTTTTGTTAAGCCAGCAGACTCTGCAATAGCGTCAATAAGTTCCGATTTATTCATTATTCCCCCTTAGGAAGTCAATTTGTGTGTATTCAGCAAAACACGAGCAATTCCTATGTACGATGCCCTGAAACACAAGAAACAGTGGTATTTATATCAATAGCCTTTGTTGTCTGTCAAGTTTTAACCCGCTAGAGACCGCTATTTTTATGGGATAGATAAAAAACAACAAAAATTTTGACTTTTGTTGATCCTGCATTGTAGCTCAATAAAGGCTGAAATAAAGCGAATAAAATATATGCTTTATTTAAATGTCGTAAATCGCTGTAGATTGATTTTAACGGTGTTTGATTTCGTTCAACAACTTAAGGCAGTAGCTGATTATACTTAATTAAATGAAGCCACAGAAAATAGTAATTACAGGCATAGAGTGGCGATTAATCGCGATATTTATATATATTTGTAAATTAAAATATTATTTTATCGGTAAATTTAACATTTTTTAGTTAAAAAATAGATATGTTATTATTTTAGCTCACGTTGTTTTTGCGGTAGGTTATTTATTAATAAACATTTAAGTGCATCCAGGCTCAAACACGGGTAGTTTGAGCCTGGCGATGGATTAAACTCAGTGCGCTGTCAATACTGATTTGCTTAATTTAACCGAATCAGTTTCATTTTGCGGTTGGTCGATAGCTTCAATTTTGACGGTAGGAATCGGCATGTACTGCAAGGCTACTTCTAGCACTTCATCTATCCAATGTACCGGCTTGATGGTTAGATTCTGTTTGATATTTTCCGGAATATCAATCAAATCTTTTTCGTTATCAGCAGGGATTAGAACGGTGGTAATGCCGCCTCTGTGCGCTGCCAAGAGTTTTTCTTTCAAACCACCAATGGGCAGCACCTCACCCCGCAAGGTGATCTCTCCCGTCATGGCCACGTTAGCACGTACGGGTATCTTGGTTAGCGCAGAAATAATGGCGGTACACATGCCTATACCGGCGCTTGGGCCATCTTTCGGCGTAGCACCTTCTGGAACATGGATATGAATATCATTTTTTTGGAAGATGTCATTATCGATACCCAAAATTTCTGAGCGGCTTCTTACCACCGTCATTGCCGCCTCAATGGATTCTTTCATTACATCGCCTAGTTTTCCTGTCGCGGAATGCTTGCCTTTGCCGGGGATAACCGCCGTTTCAATGGTTAATAGTTCACCACCAACTTCCGTCCAGGCAAGACCAGTTACTTGGCCAATTTGATCTTTTTCTTCAGCAAGTCCGTAGCTATAGCGCCGAACGCCTAGGTATTCGCCTAAGTTTTCTGGAGTCAGCAATACCTTGCTTTTACTGGGTTTTAATAACAGTGCTTTAACAACTTTGCGGCAAATTTTAGAAATGTCACGCTCAAGACTACGTACCCCTGCTTCTCTTGAATAATAGCGAATCATATCTCTGACAGTTGCTTCTGAGATTTCAATTTCGTTTATTTCAAGACCGTTATTTTTAATTTGTTTAGGGACGAGATAGCGCAGCGCAATATTGATTTTTTCATCTTCTGTGTAACCTGCCAGACGAATGACTTCCATTCTATCCAACAAGGCAGGTGGAATGTTCAGCGTATTTGCTGTCGCAACAAACATGACATCAGACAAGTCAAAATCAACTTCCAGATAATGGTCTGAAAAAGTATGATTTTGTTCAGGGTCTAATACTTCAAGCAGTGCTGAGGCGGGGTCGCCGCGAAAGTCGGCGGCCATTTTGTCGATTTCATCCAATAAAAACATTGGATTACGGGTTTTTATCTTGGACAGATTTTGTAAAATTTTGCCGGGCATCGAACCAATATAAGTACGCCGATGGCCACGAATTTCCGCTTCATCACGGACACCGCCCAATGCCATACGCACATATTTGCGATTAGTGGCTCTGGCAATGGATTCGCCCAGTGAGGTCTTACCTACGCCTGGAGGTCCAACCAGACACAAGATAGGTCCTTTCAGTTGTTTAACGCGTTGTTGCACAGCCAGGTATTCTAAAATGCGCTCTTTGACTTTCTCCAAGCCATAATGCTCTTCATCCAGCACTTGTTCAGCAACTTTTAAATCATGACGAACCTTGGTTTTCTTTTTCCACGGTACATTGACCATCCAGTCAATGTAATTACGTACCACGGTCGCTTCTGCCGACATCGGCGACATCAGTTTGAGCTTATTAAGTTCAGTGGTGGCTTTGGTTTTGGCTTCTTTAGACATGCCCGCCATTTCAATTTTATATTCCAGCTCTTCTATTTCATTGGGCACGTCATCCATATCGCCTAATTCTTTTTGAATGGCTTTCATTTGCTCATTCAAATAGTATTCACGCTGATTTTTTTCCATTTGCTGTTTGACGCGGACACGGATTTTTTTTTCCATTTCCAATAAGTCAACTTCGCCTTCCATGAGCGTCATTAAATCTTCAAGACGCATTTCAATGTTAGCCGTTTCCAGTATCGCCTGTTTTTCTTGTACTTTTAAGGGCATGTGTGCAGCAATAGTGTCTGCTAGGCGGCTAGGCTCATCAATACCATTGAGTGAACTCAATACTTCGGGCGGAATTTTATTGTTGAGCTTAATGTATTGATCAAATGAATTAATCACCGTGCGCTGCAACACGTCTTGCTCTTGATTAGACAGATGCAAGAAATCTTCAATGGGGGTTACCGCAGCGGAGAAAAAGTTGCCGGTTTCTTGGTAGCGAATAATTTGGCTGCGCTCAATGCCTTCTACCAGTACTTTGACTGTACCGTCAGGGAGTTTAAGTAGTTGCAGAATATTAGCTAATGTACCGACATCGTATAAATCGTCAAATTCAGGATCATCAATTTCGGCTTCTCGTTGCGCGACGAGCACAATTTGTTTATTGTTTTCCATCGCAGTATCCAGCGCTTCAATGGATTTTTCGCGGCCAACAAATAACGGGATGACCATGTGCGGGTATACCACGACATCTCTCAGCGGCAAAACCGGAATTAAAGTTTCAGTTTGTGTCATTGCATGTATTTCCATAACTGGAGCCTTTGGGACAGTGTTCTTGAATTACAAGATTATGGGGGCGCTAATTAAAATAGCAAGCATGGCTATCAATTTAGAGCTTTTTAATCAGGTATTAAAGTAGGAGAGCTAAGCTAAATAATGGCTCTTAACGTGAGCACTCACTGGGTTACGACAACGCTTAAGTGTTTAATGTAGTTGGTTAAGTATATTAAACTATAAACAGAGCAGATGTTACTATGATCAGTTAAGCGCGTTGATCTAGCAATCCGTATAAATACCTATATTGACGTTGCGGCATCGCAGTGATTTTGGGGTAAAGCGCTGTGTTTTTCGGGTTGGTATACGTGGGAAACATGCAACCCCATCAGATTATTGCAATCTGATGGGGTTGCATTTAATTACTTAATTCAGTTACAGCTTTACGATTCAGCAACGGATTTTTGAATTTCGGTTTCATACACCAGATAAGGTTCTGAATGACCTAAAATAACCGCTTCATCAACCACTACTTTGCTAATGTTGTCCGCTGAAGGTAGTTCGTACATGGTATTTAATAATACATTTTCCACAATGGTACGTAAGCCGCGTGCACCGGTTTTTCTTTCCATTGCTTTACGCGCTATTGCACCTAAAGAGTCTTCACGGAATTCTAATTCAGCGCCTTCCATATCGAATAAATGCTGATATTGCTTAATGAGGGCATTTTTAGGTTCGGTTAATATTTTAATTAGCGCGACTTCATCCAGCTCATCTAAAGTGGCGACCACTGGCAAACGACCGACAAACTCAGGGATTAAGCCGTATTTGATTAAGTCTTCAGATTCGACTTCAGCAAATAATTGCCCGACATTTTTAGAATCATCTTTGGTTTTAACTTCGGCAGAAAAACCGATACCGCCTTTTTCCGAACGGGCTTTAATGACTTTATCCAGGCCTGCAAACGCCCCCCCGACAATAAACAGAATATTGGCTGTATTAACTTGCAAAAATTCGCCTTGCGGGTGTTTACGGCCGCCGGCAGGTGGCACAGACGCAATTGTGCCTTCAATTAGTTTTAATAATGCCTGTTGTACACCTTCACCTGAAACATCGCGGGTAATTGAAGGGTTATCGGATTTTCGGGATATTTTATCGATTTCGTCAATATAGACGATGCCGGTTTCGGCTTTTTCGATATTATAATCACATTTTTGCAGAATTTTTTGGATGATATTTTCCACGTCCTCGCCCACGTAACCCGCTTCGGTTAATGTGGTGGCATCGGCAATGGTAAACGGCACGTCGAGCAGCCGTGCTAAAGTTTCTGCCAGTAAGGTTTTACCGGAGCCGGTCGGGCCTATGAGCAAGATGTTGCTTTTTGCCAGCTCAACACCATCTTTCTTGGATTTGCTGCGCAAGCGTTTATAGTGGTTATACACGGCAACTGCCAACATTTTTTTAGCACGATCTTGGCCAATAACGTAGGCATCAAGCTCTTCCTTGATTTCTTTGGGCTTAGGCAGGGCATCGCCACCGAAGCTGGATTTTTCTTGCAATTCGTCTTTGATGATGTCATTACAGAGCTCGACACATTCATCGCACACATAGACCGAAGGCCCTGCAATTAGCTTTCTGACTTCATGTTGACTTTTGCCGCAAAATGAACAGTACAAAAGTTTCTCCTCGTCTTTGCCTTTTTTGTCATTACTCATAACGCGAACCCCTTAAAAACATCAATGTGATATGTAGACTTTCCTTGTGATAACAATAGGCCGAAATGCTTAAAAATACTACTATTAAGTATCTCAGCCATGCTGACCTAAATGGTTTCCCTGCTGGTTAACACTTTGTCGATAAGACCGTAGTTTACAGAATCGGTGGCGCTTAGGAAATTATCTCTGTCGGTATCTTGTTGAATTTTTTCGATGGGTTGGCCGGTATGTGTCGATAAAATTTTGTTTAATTTATCTCTGATTAACAAAATTTCTCGCGCGTGAATGTCGATATCGGAGGCTTGGCCTTGATAGCCACCTAACGGTTGGTGAATCATCATTCTGGAGTGTGGTAAACAATAACGTTTGCCCGCCGCGCCACCTGTTAACAATAACGCCCCCATGCTGGCAGCTTGGCCAATACACATGGTGCTGACATCGGGTTTAATAAACTGCATGGTGTCATAAATTGACATGCCAGCGGTTACTGAGCCGCCGGGTGAGTTGATATATAAATGAATGTCTTTATCAGGGTTTTCTGATTCCAAAAACAACAATTGAGCGACAATTAGATTGGCCATGTAGTCTTCAACCTGGCCTACCATAAAAATAACGCGCTCTTTTAACAAGCGCGAGTATATGTCGTAAGCGCGTTCGCCGCGAGCACTTTGCTCAACAACCATAGGCACCAGGCCGCCAGCTGCTTGAGGAGACATCATTTGATTGATTAGCTGGTGCTTATTCATGCGCGCTCCTAACGTTGTTGTTTGTCCATGATTTCACTGAAACTTAACGACTGATCGACTATTGTCGCATGTGCAGCCAACCATTCCACTGTTTGTTCTTCTAAAACCATTTGGTGAATGTCATTCATGCGCTTGGTGTCGGCATAATAATATTCAACGACTTCTTCCGGTCTTTCAAAACTTTGTGCCATATTGTTTACAACCGTGCGTACTTTCGTTTCGTCCAGTTGGATATTTTGTTGTTCAATGATTTTACGTAAAATCAATGATAAAGCCACGCGGGTTTTGGCGGTATCTTCAAATATTTCACGCGGAAGATTTAGCTCTTCCATGCTGATTTTTTGTTTTTTGGCATTTTCCAAATAAGGCTTGGCCAAATTATTGATTTCTTCGTCAATCAGGGCTTTAGGCAACGGCAGTTGTACTGTTGTGTACAAGCTGCTAAGTACAGCGGCCTTAAATTGATCTTTTAGGGCTTGTTCCAGTTCTCTTTCCATTGTGACTTTTACGTCATCACGGAAAGATTCTACTGTACCGCCTTCAAGGCCGTAGGCTTTTACAAATTCGTCATCAATTTCAGGCAATGCCGAAGTTTCTTCAACTTTAATGACATCAACTGTAAATTGCGCCGGCTTACCTGCTAAGTTAGCGTTTGGGTAGTCATCAGGAAAGTTTAATGGGAAGGTTTTATTGTCACCGGTTTTAAGGTCGAGCAGGTTTTCTTCGAAACCAGCAATCATTTGTTGGGTACCAATAACCACGCTGAAATCAGCGCCACTGTCGTTTTTATCAATTCTGCCGGTGCTAAAGCTGCCGTCATCCAGTGTCGCTGAAAAGCTAATGCTAACGCGATCGCCTGATTTGGCGGCACGGTCGACTAGTTGCCAGGTTTGACGCATGAACTTTAATTTTTCGATCATGATGTCAACGTCGGTTTCTTGTACCGATGCAATAGGGCGGGTAACTTCTAACGTATCTAAAGCATCCAGAGATACGTTAGGCGATACTTCAAAAGCGGCGGTGTAGGTTAAACCTTCTGCATCATTTAAGAACTCAATCACGGGGTAATCAACCGGCATGATGTCTTGTTGCTTCAGGGCTTCAGGGTAAGTGGATTTGAGTAATTCTTCGGCCACTTCTGTGCGTATTTGTGCGCCGTACATTTTTTTGACGACTTGCTGAGGTACTTTACCAGGGCGAAAACCATCAATTTTGACTTTGCTTGCCAATGATTGTAAACGTGCTGCCATTTTTTGCTGAACAACGGCTGCGGGCACGCTAACAGTCATTTTTATGCCTAATTCTGATGTCTTTTCGACAGAAACTTGCATTTCTTTACCTCAAATAAGTTACGATGAATTTTACGGAATACGGGTGCGGCTCAAAAGACCTGAAAAGTTAGCCAACTAAAGTGTAGCTAATTTTAGTAAATAAGTGGTGCGAATGGAGAGACTCGAACTCTCGCAGGGTTACCTACTGGAACCTAAATCCAGCGCGTCTACCAATTCCGCCACATTCGCACTTATGTTGAACCTGCCATTATAGCGGTAATATAGGTATGACAACAAGTGTTAAATTTAACACTGTGCCCCATGTTTAGTCGCTAATAGTCACAGTGTAGCCTAATAATCTGATTTTTAAAGCAAAGGCACGGAGTTGATCTGGCGATAATTTTTTTAGAAGATTCGCTTCAGCTTGTAAAGATGTTCTGGCAAGTGTGTATAGCATTATAGTGGTGACTTTGCTGTTTTGTTTAATGCGGGTGAGCAAGTTTAAAAAGGCCGTTTGTTCTTGTTCAGAAAACCCTTGATTGTCATAATCGACTAAACAGGTTTGTAATTTGGTAGGGCAGATACTGGCGGATAGTATTAGATTTTTTAAACTGCTTTGCCAGCTTTGAGCGCAATTATTAAGGCGTGCGCGGCCTATGTCAGTAGCGCTATCAAATTTAAACCAGACTTCACCGCCGTAGCGATGTAAGCTTTTTAAGCCTTGTTGCACGCTAGGTAAATGCACTAAGCTACCATTGGTAATAAGCACAAAATTGCTTTGCGGCAATATATTTTGCTCGGTTGCTATTTTGCCAATTAACGCTACCGCTTTGTTAAAGTCTGGTAACGATGTGGGTTCGCCGTTACCAGAGATTGCGATGTCTTTGATAACGCGTTGTGAAACAGCTATGTTAAAACGCGTGTAAAAATCCCCGTGCAGTACGTCGTTTAAAAAAAAGCGTAATTCTGCTTCTAGTAAGGCAAAATCCATGTCGGGTGCGCTGCCGCGTTTAAGATCAGGTACTTGGCAATACACGCAGCGCCAGTTACAGGCGTTGTTGGTATTAAAATTAATGCCAATGGATAAGCCGCCCGCTCGCCGTGAGATGACCGGATAAATGTATTTTAAACCGGCAATATCGCGGCTGTGGTCAGTGGTGGTGAGTGTAGCTGCCATAACGATGTGTTTACCTCAGGGTTGTTACCCCAAGACTGCTTGGTAAATTTCAGTTTGGGTGTGGGATAATGGTTATTTTAATCCAAAATACTGTCATGCAAAGCTTTGTTCAACGTTTTCCGATGCGGCTCATTTGGTTGAAAGCGCATTTGTGGCTAGCATTATCCGCTGGCTTATTTTTTGTATTAGTAGGATTAACCGGCAGTCTCAGTGTGTATCGAGAAGATATCGACGATTTTTTTAATCCGCAACTGGTTATTGCGCATCCACAGGGTGAATGGCAATCATTAGATCGTATTATGGCCTCGGTACGAAATGCACATCCTAAACGCTATGGTTCGTGGACGCTGGAAATGCCTCGCTCACCACACAGTATGATGACAGTTTGGTACGATAAACCAACTGAGACTTTTTTTGAATTATACGCACCGCTGATGGTATCGGTAAATCCGTATACGGCGGAAGTGGTTAGCAGTCGATTTTGGGGCGCAACCCTGACGACGTGGTTACTAGATTTACACACGCAGCTATTAATGAACCGTTTTGGTTGGAATACGGTAGGTATTTTAGGTGTGTTATTAATATTGTCGGTGTGCAGTGGGCTTTGCCTGTGGTGGCCAGGTTATAAAAATATTGTTTCGGCATTAAAGGTCAATTACCGAACGGGCGTAATAAAACTGTTGTTTGATGTGCATCGACTCACCGGCGTACTGATTGCACCGGTGCTGATAGTGTTGGCTTTAACCGGCGTTATGCTGAGTTATCCTGAGTTTTTAGAAAAGCTGGTGGGTACTTCTGGTATGGCACATGGTGAAACCGGACGCAGTATTGCCAGCACCGCGAACCCGAACGATCATCCAACGGGCATAGAATCGGCTGAGTTTATTGCCCGTGGTAGTTTTCCGCGTTCCACGTTAAGACGTGTTACTACCCCTACGGGTGATAGCGGTATTTACCGAATTAATTTACGGCAACCGGGCGAGGTTAATCAGCGCCACCCGTTTACTACAGTGTGGGTAGATCGCTGGAGTGGACAGACCCGTGAGGTGCGTGATCCCTACCAATTTTCAGCAGGTGAAACCGCGTTAACCTGGATTTGGCCGTTGCATACCGGTGAGGCATTAGGTTCTAAAGCTCGGTTTATTTGGTTTTTATCGGGCTTTGGACTGTGCTTTTTATATGTCAGTGGTGTGCTGCGTTGGTTACATCGGCGCGGCAAAATACAGGACAGACCGGTTGATGTGACGGTATTACGAAGGCTCGCTCAGCAAAGTTTAAAGATGCTGATGCAGGGTATTGCGTTAATGATACCGTGTATTAAACGCGTGATAAACACTGCGCGGCCTTATATTAAAGCGGCTGCTTTAACGACGTTACAGTGGTTTTATCGCTTACGTGCGCTGTGGCGTAATCGGCAGAAGCGGTTAGACAAGTTGTAACCGGCTGACAACTACACATAAAAGTGCGTATGGCATCCCAAGTGCCACCGATATTGTCCATTAAAATACCGTGACGATGGGTGTTGATGACCACGAGTTGTTTTTGGACAGTGGTGAGTTTATCCATTATATCGGTAGCGCTTTTAAAGGCGACAACTGGATCGTTATCTGCCTGAACGATTAATACCGGTATGTCGATATCTGCCAAACAGGCATTCATGGCTTCGATAAGCCGTCGTAATTCATATAAACTTTTAACGGGCATATGGCGGTAATTGATTAAAGGGTGCTCAGAACCGTTTTCGATAAATGGTTTGATACCTTCATAGGATGAAAGCCAGTCAATCAATGTATTGGCGCTGTGTAATAACGGCACTAGCATAAACGCGGGATTAACAAATTTAACCGGCACTGCGCTGGCACACACGCCGATAATTTGTGGCCGTTTTTCAGCCGCGAGTTTTAAGGCTAATGCACCGCCGGTAGAAAAGCCACTGACGAAAATCTGCGGGCAATGTGCGCTTAAAATATCAAAACCTCTCAACACAGAAGCATACCAGTCTTCAAAGGTTTGTTGGCGCAAGGCGTAGGGTGAAGAGCCGTGGCCTTTTAAGCGTACTCCCATAACCGTATACCCCTGTTGTACCAAATGGTTGCCATAATCTTTTAATTCGGCAGGGCTGGCAAGCAGGCCATGTATTAGCAGTACCCCTACGCTGTTACTGCTTTCTGGGGTCAGTAAAAAAGGTGAGGGGTCGGCTTCGGCGGTTTCTTGGCTGTTAATATCATTGTATTGGCTTTTTCGGTAGGCGTGATATTCCCAGATTAAATCGCGGCATTCATCTTCAAAATACCACGCCGCCAGTTGTTTTTTATCAAACGTGTGGCATTGTGCTAACGCGCTGATAATAGTGTCGCGAACCGCTGTAATCGGCTCTACTTCGTTGTCGTAAACAGCAATCAGATTTTCCAGTCGGATGCTGTCGAAATCTTGTTCTTGCAAAAGCTTGGGTAAGAATTGATAGCTGTCAGCATGCTCAATAAGCAGTTCGCTGTCTTGGGCGGCGTGGATAAAATGTTGGAAGCGTGTACTGGTTCCGGTGATTAAATCGTTATAATCCAGTGGATTAAGCAGGCTGCGGTGCAAGTTAATATGGGTGTTGTGCTGTAAGTGTTTAACCGCTATGTACAGTGCGGTTAAAAAATCGCTACGAGAAATTGTGTTGCGACCATTTTCGATGCAGTGCATGATCAGCGTAGCGGCAAGGTGGCTTAAATTAACAGTGACATTGGTGTAAATTGCCTGCATGTACTGATTACGAATATTGATAGCGTTGCTTTTAAGATATAACCCCAGCAGGTGCTGCTGACAATTTTTAGGGCTGGCATTGATGGCAAATACGGCATCGAGACTGTCAAAATCGGCTGTTGTGGCTTGCAGTAGCTGGCGCGACCACCAGGTTGATGTAATACAAGGGTCAATGGGTTGCCCCATACGGATATCCATATCGGTATTTTTGAGCAGAATATTGCCTTCAACCAGCAATTCTTCAGTTTGGCGAAAACTCAGGTTATTTGTAAATAACTCAACCCCAGTGGACAGCCAGTTTTTGGAGGTTTGAATCGGGTAAAAGGTAATATTGGCGGGGATAATGCGCGTGGGTTTTAAGGCATTAATTAATAATTGATCGACACTGTCGAGTTTAAGGTGTTCTTGCCAGCGTGCCAGTTGAGCATGGTTTTTAGCGTTGTAAGTTTTGCGTATCGCGGCTTTAAAAATTTCTAAACCCTGTGCCAGAACAGCGGCTCCGGTATGTTGTTTGCGTCTTTCGCCGGAGATGCGCGAGTAGATATTGTATTGTCCTTGGTGATCCAGCACCCTGTGGTCTTTAACCATGCCGCCTTCAGGAAAAATGATGACTTTGTGGCCGCGCAGTATGTGCGCTGCCAGTAAAGAAAATAATCGCGGGTGATCGTGGGGCAGTGCGCCTACTTTTTGCAGATAACTGGCCAATAAGCTATCGTCTTTAAAAAACTCACTGGAAGCGACGGCGCAACTGTAAGCTCCGGTTTGTTCAAAAATTAAAAATTGCGGGATAAAGGTTTCAAAGCGGGCAAAATGATTAAATAAAAAAATATCGCCTTCTTGTACCTGGCTATCACCGTGAATTTTTATTTTGACGCTGAGCAATTTGGTGACTGCGCTGATCATTTTTACTGAGCGATGATAAATTGTTGTATCAATAGCGTACCAATCATCGGGATAGTCTGTATTGGGCATAAGGCTTAATCCGGTGCAGACAATTCCAAAAAACGTTTGGAGTTGTCAATAATAGGAACGGGGGCGTTGATAATCGGCGGTAATTTTTTAGAATTGTCTATAACAGGAATACCGTCGCTACTATAACCTAGCCCCCCTGAGCTATTACTGGGATCAAGCGTTTGCGTACTGGCAATACCCGTGTCTGTGCTATTCGTATCAGGTTGGTCGGCTAATAAATCATCACCGTCTGCGGTGGGTGGGCTGCCGTCATGAATTAAATATTCACGGTGTTGTGTATAGGCATTTTTAATAAAATCGTAACGATCAATAGCACCTTCATCGACAATTTTTTCAGTCGACATCAAATCTGATCGGGTGTCGGTTACATCTAACACGGTTGTGCCTGTGGTAGCTGCACTGGCCGCTACGCCGCCAAACATCGACACATAGGTTAAGGGGTTTAATAGCGCGTCACCCACTAAACCGACGGCATCGCGCGGTGAGCTGGCACCAAAAAATGGCAATACCGTGTAAGAGCCGGAGGGCACCCCCCAAAAACCTAAAGTTTGGCCAAAATCTTCGTTATGCTTAGGCAATTTTAGTTTGGAAGCCACATCAAAAATACCGCCTAGCCCCGCCGTTGAATTAATGACAAAACGACTAACATCCATGCCGCTTTGCAAAAATTTAAGTTGCAGCAAGTCATTAACAGACACACCGATATCGCTTATATTACTGAAAAAATTGGTAACACCGGTATTTATCGGTTTAGGAGCGGTGTTTTTGTAACTCTTAGCCATCGGTTTTAAGATCGCTTTATCGACATCGTTATTAAAAGATGATGTCGTGCGATTCCATGATTCCCATGGATCGGCAGGATTTTTAGCAGGTTGCTGCGCCGCGCAACCGATAAAATTGCCTGCGATAATAAAGCCCAGCGCGGTAAGTTGCTTACAAGGCGTGTGTTTTTTCAGGTTCATACGGTTTCTTCCAATCGGTTTAGCGTGATTTGAATAGTGGTAATGACTTGGATTACATTGATAGTTTAGTGCGTGTTGCGTTATTTCAAAGTTTGCTATCAACCTTGAAAGGGCGTTTTAATCCAGATTGGCGTGAGTTAACATATTGCAATAACATCTTGTATTCAATGTTGTAGTTGTTAGGTCACGCCAATCTGTGGTGCGTATTGTTGCTCTGTTTTAAGATATAAGCCGAGTGCGTGATGTGAGGTGCATAAAATTGGTCGCTTTAACACTTTACATCTTGGCGATAATAACTATCAGTTTAGTTGACTTGAATAATTTGATAGCGATTTAAAAATTCGGTTGAATGCAGTTGGCGCATTTGGCGGTATCGGTTGTTACTGTGTTCTTTTTTAATAAAAATATATTCATCGGGATGGAAGCCATTATTTAATACCAATACGCTTTCAGGCTGTCGATTGCTGTCTTCTCTAGGCAAATAAATGGCATCGATTTCAGTATCGGGTTGTCCTGCGTTAGATATTTTTATGGCTTGGGCATTAATCCCCAATAATTCTACGCCAATTTTGGTATCGCTTTCTTCTGATTGCGATAACCAACGAATAAAGCCGATATTGAGTGACTTTTGTTGTAAACCGATAATATTGCCTACTTTGGGTTTAATGCGTTTGTTGGGCCATAAGACACCGCAGCCATTTTTACTTTTATCAATTAATTTGACATGGGTATCGGCAGGACGTGTCGTGTTAAAAATAGCGGAAAGCTCAGGCGGCGTTGTTGGCTGTCTATTATAGCCAGCACCGATATTAGCAGTAATGCGGTGCAGTGCGCCGGTTGCTTTTAAGTCGATATAGCCTTTGGCATTGGCTGTGTAGGCATTTTCCAAGGCCTGATTACGCAAATAATCGATCAAATGTTCGAAATTAATCAAGGCCATGCACGGTGTGTTTACCGGCACTCTTTCGTGTTTACGCTGTGTGTTAGATGTCAGTGCTTTTGCTAGGCGTAATAACATTAACTGATCTAAATAAGAATGCTCTAATTCTTTATCGTAAGCGGCTTCAAGTACTTTGCTGGCAACATCGACAGCTGCTGTGTAAAGCACGTAAGGATCATCTTTATCTACGTCATCGGTTGGATTGCTGGGTGGCAAATCACGTCTAAGATGCACCCACGGCGTGCCTCTGAATTTTTTTTCGGGTACGTTTTTTAACAGTTTGGCGTGTATGGAATACTGCCCCAGTAACGCGTAGACGACTCGCATTTCCTGCGGTGAAAATTGATTGGTATGGCTTAAATAAAAGACTAAAACATGTTTGAAAGCATTGGTGATACTTTCGCCACTGTATTTTATGGTTTCTTTATGGTGCGCCAGTCGATAAAAATGATAGCAATCAGACCAAAAATTGGCGTAAGGGCGATTGTAAAGCTGACTCATGTACAGCAATGCTTTGCTTAAAGCTTGTAGGCCGTGGGTAATGAGTAATGATTTTTGTTGTTGTGAATAGTAAGTGTTTTTCTTAAAGGCTTCTTCCATGCTTAACATTTTGTAGCTGTTTGCCAATTCTACGCAGCTCCAAATAGAGAAATCGTACACGGTATTTTCATCGGCATCAAACGGGTGTAGGTTTTGATTAATAACCGGTTGCGTAGTGATACGTGCCGTTAATTGAAAAAGCACGGGTGCTATTTTTTCCAGTATTAGTAAACGGGTTTTTCCTGCTACCGGCGTTTTGTTGAGTGTGAGCAAAATATGTAACAGCTGTTCGCAGCTTTGCACTTCGTCCTCAAGGTTGAGCGATTTAAACCAGCGCAGAAAATCCATATCATTCACTGCAAAGGGAAGTGGTCGGGACATGGCAATCGGACAATATCTAAACATCTTTTTGACACCAGAAATTATGAGTAATAGATGACGACAGAGATTATCGGTAAACGAACGGTCTTGTCAATCAGAGCACTTTTTTATCCAAACGAGCGAAAACCCCCGCCGCTTTAAAGCGGGGATGAAAGCGCCCCGTACGGCAATAGACTGAGCCCTTAAAAGGGGGTTAGTTTATTGTTTAGGAGCGTGCATGAAATAACTTGAACAACTTAAACGCCACCACCGTTCGTGCTGAGCCTGT
>NZ_FUKI01000080.1 GCF_900163755.1 Crenothrix polyspora
CTGTCGCGTCAGTGTTTGGATCAACGCATTCCAGACCAAGATACGTTAAAAAAGGAAATTGCAGCATGGCAAGAAAAAAGAAACGCCCTTGCTCAACCTATGGAATGGCGGTTTACTAATGAGTATGCTCGGATAAAATTGAAAAAGCTTTATCCGACACTTAAAGAGTGACTAAGTACTAGTTTCTAGTGGAAATATAGCTAATAAGGAGCTTAAAGACATATTTTCCAAGTATTTGCCTCAGATTGTTTTGGCCTTAACTACTTTCGATTATCTTGAACTTACTCGGACATCTTTAATTGAGCATGGTTAGCAAAAATTGAATATTCTAGGTGTTGAATGATTACTTTTCTAATGCTCTAAAAATATGGCTTTTACCAATCAACTCAAATCGCTGTCTGCTGTATTAAAGCACTATAAAATCCATTACGCTGAAGCAGATTTTGTAATAATTAAAACAGCTATAATGCAAGAAGCTGTCCAGCAAGACATTGTTTTTACATTAAAAGAAGTGGCTTATAATGTTTCCGAAGCGGCTATTTGTGAAAATCTTATCTATCCGCTGCTAAAAGCAGCTTGGAAATTGTATGCCGATATTTTTTCAATTTGGAGTCATCAATCATTAGAATACGATGATAATTTAACAGGAATTCCTGATTATTTAATCTCAAAACGCTCTGAATTAGGAAAAATTATTTTCGACTTTCCTTTGTTGGCGGTGGTTGAAGCTAAAAAGGACAATTTTTCGCAAGGTTGGGCACAATGCAGCTTAGAAATGGTGGCCATTCAAAAAATCAATAACACTGAGCATCTCGCAGTTTATGGCTTGGTGTCTAATGGTGAAGTTTGGGAAATTGCTAAATTAGAGCAACAGCGATTTACTTTTTACACTAAACGTTTTGTCATTGAGGATCTGGACGTTTTATTTAATGTATTAGTGTCGATTTTGGAGTTGTGTAAACTGCAACTCGCCGCATTTGATTTAAGTACACACAAATAATTCTCAAAACTGTCGTATTTAACACGGCAGCTTAAATTGACCCGTATTAAAATATGCAAGCCAGTTTGTTTTAAGAGATCACATCCGCCAAGCATCTAAGCTTATAAAGCCTTACAGCCAACCCATTAAAATAAATCGTGAAAAATACTGAGAATACGCTTATGAACAGAGATGTTAAAGGTCATCAAGAATGATTGCAGAACTAGGGCATTTTTCACTGAGCCTTGCCTTGTGCATGGCTATTATCTTGAGTTTTTTACCGCTCATTGGGGCATCACGCTCTATATCAGGCTGGATTGCCGTGGCACGGCCGGCAGCGTTTGCTCAGCTGTTGTTTATGGCAGTGTCTTACGGCTGTTTAACCTATTGCTTTTTAACCCACGATTTTTCGGTTAAATACGTCGCCAGCAATTCCAATACCGCGTTACCAACCTTGTATTTAGTATCCGGTGTATGGGGCGCACACGAGGGTTCTTTGTTGTTGTGGGCGTTAGTACTCACCATCTGGACGGCCTTAGTGGCGCGTTTTAGCCGTAGTATTCCTGACATTACCGTAGCCAGAGTGTTGGGTGTGATGGGCTTGATTTCTATTGGCTTCATCCTGTTTTTATTACTGACCTCCAATCCCTTCGAACGCTTATTTCCTGCGCCACAAGAAGGCCGCGATTTAAATCCCTTGTTGCAAGATCCAGGTTTAGCCATTCATCCGCCTATGCTGTATATGGGTTACGTGGGTTTTTCGGTGGCATTTTCGTTTGCCATTGCGGCTTTATTAGAAGGTCGCGTGGATGCAGCATGGGCACGGTGGTCCAGACCTTGGACAAATATTGCCTGGATGTTTTTGACGCTGGGTATTGCCTTGGGCAGTTGGTGGGCGTATTACGAACTGGGTTGGGGCGGCTGGTGGTTTTGGGATCCGGTCGAAAATGCCTCGTTTATGCCGTGGTTAGTCGGTACAGCGCTGATCCATTCGTTAGCGGCCACCGAAAAGCGCGGCGTGTTTAAAACCTGGACGTTATTACTGGCTATCTTTGCCTTCTCGTTAAGCTTATTGGGCACATTCTTGGTGCGTTCTGGCGTATTGACCTCGGTACACGCCTTTGCCAGCGATCCGGCCAGAGGTTTATTTATCCTGATTTTCTTAGCCATCGTCGTGGGTGGTTCGTTAACCTTGTACGCCATTAAAGCACCTGCGGTTAAAAGCAGCGCCGGTTTTGAGATGGTGTCCAGAGAATCCGTGGTGTTATTGAATAACGTGTTTTTGGTAGTGACAGCGGCCAGCATTTTGCTTGGCACTTTATACCCGTTAGTGATTGATGCCTTGGGTATGGGTAAAATTTCCGTTGGCCCGCCGTATTTTAACGCCGTGTTTATCCCATTAATGGCACCGCTGGGTGCAGCTGTGGGTTTAGGCATGTTGTTGCGCTGGAAGCGTGATGACATCGGTGCGCTGGCGACTCGCGTGCGCTGGTTGTTGCTCGGTTGTGTGGTGTTTGGTTTGGCAGTGCCATTGTTGATGCCGTTTTATGCTATCGGTGCAGTGATTGGCATGGTGTTAGCCTCGTGGGTAGTGGTGACAACCGGCTTATCGTTTATGGATAGAGTAGGATCGAAAGGCTTGAGCGTTGAACGTTTAAAAACCATTCCCGCCGGCTTTTACGGTATGACAGTCGCGCATTTAGGTATAGCCGTGTTTATTACCGGCATTACCTTTACCTGCACATACAGCATTGAAAAAGACATTCGCATGGCACCGGATGATACGGTTGATATGTCTGGCTATCTCTTTAAATTCCACAACGTGCAGCAACACGACGGGCCTAATTACGTAGCGCAACAAGCGACAGTAACCGTCAGCCATGACGGCAAAGACATTGCCACCTTAAAGCCGTCAAAGCGCGTGTACCGTGTGCAAACCATGCCGATGACTGAAGCTGCGATTGATGCAAGCCTGTTCAGAGATTTGTTTGTGGCTATTGGTGAACCGTTAGATGACAAAGGCGCGTGGAGTATGCGCATTTACTATAAATCCTTTATACGCTGGATATGGCTGGGTGCCATCTTTATGGCGATGGGTGGTTTGTGGGCTGCGTGCGATAGACGCTATCGCGTGACCCCTAAAAAATCAGGGAACAATAATGCTTAAATATCTTATTCCATTAGCCATTTTTACAGTGCTGGCGGTGTTTTTGGGGCTGGGTTTAAAGCTTAAACCCAGCGAAATTCCCTCACCTCTTATTGGTAAACCTGTGCCGGTGTTTTCTGCGCCCAAACTTGATAATCCCACACAAAATTTAAGCGCTGCGGATTTAAAAGGTCAGGTGTGGCTACTTAATGTCTGGGCTTCCTGGTGTGTGTCATGCCGTGAAGAACATGAAGTGCTAACCCAGTTTGCCCAGCAAAAAGCCGTTACCATTATTGGTTTAAATTACAAAGATGACCCCGCCGCCGCCAAAAATTGGTTACAAAGCTTGGGCAATCCTTACGATATCAGTATTATGGATCAAGATGGCCGTATTGGTATTGATTGGGGCGTGTATGGCGTACCCGAAACGTTTGTGGTTGATAAACAAGGTATTGTGCGTTATAAACACACAGGGCCTGTTAATGCAGAGCAGATTCAAACCATTTTTTTGCCGTGGATTGCTAAATTAAAGGCGGAGGCGTAATGCTGAAATTACTTTTGTTGGCCGTATTACTGGTGCTGTCGCCGCTTGCGGCTGCAGTAGACGCGCACCAAATGGCCACGCCAGAACTGCAAAACACGTATGAAAGCATAAATGCAGAACTACGTTGTTTGGTGTGCCAAAATCAAACGATTGCTGATTCAAATGCCGAATTGGCGCGTGATTTACGCAGGCAAGTAGGGGAAATGCTGACGCAAGGCAAATCCAAGCAAGATATTATTAACTTTATGACCCAGCGCTATGGCGATTTTGTGTTGTATAAACCGCCATTTAAAGGCAAAACCACGTTATTGTGGTTAGCGCCAGGCTTGTTTTTGTTGTCGGGCGTGGTGACGGTGTTTTTTGTGGTGCGCAGAAGAAAAACAGCAGCGACCAGGGTAAGTATTAATACGGAACAACAGAAGAAAGTCAGCCGTCTTCTGGATGAAGGAGATGGCGTGTGAGTGTGTTTTTAGTGCTGGTGGCTGTGCTGTTACTTGCAGCGTATTTAATTATTTTGCCGCCGCTGTGGCGTACACAAACCATAGAAGATGCGGCTTTTGATGAGCGCAACACCTTGATTGCGCGGCATCGTTTATCAGAACTTAAAGAGCAGTTGCAATCCGGTGGCTTGTCGCAGTCTTTGTATGACGAGCAACTCGCCGAGCTTAAACAAGCCTTGGGTGACGATTTGGAGATAACGTCCTCTGCACAAACACCGCAAACACACGGTCGTTGGATGGTGTATGTGCTGGCATTGGCTATCCCTTTAGTATCAGGGCTATTGTATGTAAAGCTGGGTGTGCCACAAGCGATAGACCGTGTTGAAGAAGTTGCGGTAGTCGGTTCCGGTGCGCCGGATTCTGAAGCCATTAATAAAATGGTGGAAGGTTTGGCGGCTAAAATGAAGGCCAATCCGAATGATGGCGAAGGCTGGTTAATGCTGGGGCGGTCTTATAAAGTGTTGCAGCAATACCCTAAAGCGGTGGATGCGTTTGCTAACGCGCATCGTTTATTGGGTGATAAACCTGACGTGATGTTGATGTATGCCGATGCGTTGGCGTTTGCTAATAACGAAACCATTGATGGTAAAGCGGCTGAATTGGTATTTAAAGCTTTGGAGATGGAGCCAGATAATTTAAATGGCTTATGGTTGGGCGGTATGTCTAAAGCGCAAGCTAACGATTTTATGGGCGCAATGCTGCTGTGGAAAAAACTGGAAAACTTATTGCCAGCAGGATCTGATGCACAGAAAGAAACTCAGGCGTTGTTGGCTAAAGTGGCCAGTCAACTTCCAAAAGAGGCCATTTTGTCACTAGCCGCCAACAGTCAACAAGCAGATAGCCCACAAGTTGCTACTGATGTTAGTGTTAAAGTAGAAGTGAGCCTGGATGCAGCTTTAAAGCAGGCAGCCGCGCCGACAGATACGGTTTTTGTTTACGCACAGGCCTTGTCTGGGCCAAAAATGCCGCTAGCCATTGTGCGTAAGCAGGTGTCAGATTTGCCGTTATCGGTTACCTTAGATGACAGTACGGCGATGATGCCCAAGATGAAGCTGTCTAACTTTAAAGAGGTTAAGTTAATGGCGCGGATTTCTAAATCCGGTAATGCCATGCCGCAAACAGGGGATTTAATCGGCACTGTTGGGCAAGTAACGGTAACCGATAAAAACCTGAAGAAGATTGTAATAAACGACAAAATAAAGTGAGTTGTTATGGATACAGGTAGACTGATTGAATTAGAAATAAAAGCAGCCTATCAGGAAGATTTACTGCAATCTTTAAATAAAACCGTGGGTGATCAGCAGCAGCAGATAGATCGTTTGGGCGCAACGTGTCGGGTATTGAGTGAGCGTCTTAAAAGTCTTGCCAGTCAAAATAATGCTGATGAATCTCTTGACCAAACTCCACCGCATTATTAAGTGCTGTAGGGTTTATCAAGATTCATTGCACCCTTTCAACAATTAGCTACACTTTCACCGATGCACCTTATTAGGTGTGTTAGCCAGTATTTATAAAAACCATACCATTTTTGCATACCTTATTTGCAGTCACTGCAAGTAAGGTATGCTTTTATTTGCGTAAAAATAAAAATTACTTTGTAAATCATATTGATATGAAACGGTGTGATTCTTGCTTGTATTTAAAATGATCATTTTTTGCTCAAAACCAAACCAGGGGAATGTTTTTGTTTTTGAGTCTACACTTACCTTAATGAGGTTATTATGAGTGTTCATCTCTCAGTATTTCGATTGTTATTGTTTTTCAGCGTATTGTTTGCATTTACTACGGTATCTGCGCTAACCGTAAGTCCTACTTCGGTTCAACTTGTCGTGGGTAACACGGCTAATCTGACGGTGTCCAGCGCATCGGGTGCTGTAACCGCTGCATCTAACAACGCAACCCTAGCCAGCGTGAGCTATGCCAATGGCATTGCAATTGTCAATGCTATTAAAGCAGGTTCTGTTGTTATTACGGTGAAAGACAAAAAAACGTCTAAGAGGGTTGTCGTTACCGTGAAAGCACCTCCTTTAGCGGTTTCGCCAGCTTCCGTTACGGTAGCTGTTGGTAGTACAGCCCGTATTACTGTGTCTAATGTTGTGGGTACGGTGTCAGTGGTATCATCGAAGACTGCTGTCGCCACCGCAAGCTATGCGAGCGGCAGCGTTACTGTCAGGGGTGTCAAAATTGGCGCTGCAACTCTTACACTGAGAAATAGCAAGACAACACTGACGATTCCGGTTTCAGTCACAGCCAACACGCCGCCACCTGCTGCTGGAAACTACACGTTACTGGCCTGGAATGATTTGGGTATGCACTGTATGGACGGCTTGGATTTTTCTGTGTTCGCTATTTTACCGCCGTATAACACCCTGCACGCGCAATTGAAGGATAAGGCCGGTGCATTGGTAAGCAGTAATGTAAAATTAACTTATGAAGCAGTGGCTGACAGTACAGGTTCTATTAACACTAGCAGCTATCAAAAAACTAATTTCTGGGATGAAGTGGGGCTTTTAGTTGGTCTTAATCCTGCTAAAGATATTGGGCTTAATTTAGACGGTCTTGCTACTGGCAACCCTGCGCCAGGTAATGAAACACCTTCTTTAGTGCCAGCACCCATGACGTATAACGCGGGGTATCGTTGGTATGAGGCCGAAGGCCTGCCTATTACACCGTTTGATGATGCCGGAAAAAAGAATTTCTACCCCACGGTAAAAGTGGTTGCAAAAGATATGCTGGGTAATGTTTTAGCGACAACCACAACCGTATTGCCAGTGAGTGATGAAATGACCTGTAAGGGCTGTCATGCGTCCACGACTTCGATCAATCCGGCGCAAATTGCTGCTAAACCCGCCGCTGGTTGGGTGAATGATACCAATCTGGAGAAAGACTGGAAGAGAAACATCTTGCGGTTGCACGATGAACAAGAATTATCCACCCCGCTGTTCCAGTCAGCATTGATTAAAATGAATTACAAAACTACCGGCTTATTGGCGACTGCCGATTCTGGTCAGCCAGTATTGTGCGTGGGTTGTCATGCCAGCAACGCTTATTTTGATAAACAAAATAAAAAAACAGTGATGGGGGGTATAACAGGCATTCCTGCCTTTACACAAGCCCTGCACATCAAACACGCCACGGTAAAAGACCCTGCTACGCAGTTAATATTGGACAGTATTGGTGATCGTTCAGCGTGTTATCTGTGCCATCCTGGCAAGACAACACAATGTTTGCGCGGGGCAATGGGTAAAGCGATTGATAGCAAAGGCGATTCATTAATGAGCTGCCAAAGTTGTCACGGTAACATGGCGGCTGTAGGTAATGCAGCACGTCAAGGTTGGTACAATGAGCCGACGTGTGAGTCTTGCCATAACAGTGCCGCGCCTAACAAACGTGCGTTATCTGGTGTTAATGCCAGCGGTATTGCAACTGTGCCAACGGATCACACTTTTGCAACCAACGCTAATACACCGGCGGCGGGGTTAAATTTATACCGGTTCAGTACCGGACACGGTGGTTTGCAGTGCGAAGCGTGTCACGGTGCAACTCATGCGGAATACCCAAGCAGTCATGTTGATGACAATACCCAGAGTGTCGCGGTTCAAGGGCATACAGGACCTGTTGCAGAGTGTACAGCGTGTCATAAAACAGTGCCAACGACCGTTGATGGTGGGCCTCATGGTATGCACACTACCGGTGATGCGTGGGTTAAATCACATGAAAAAGCCAATAAAAAGGGCACGACGACGACACCGAGTTGCGCGTATTGTCACGGCACAACCAGTGCAGGTACACCGCTAAGTGCGATTAAGATAGCAAAAACCATTAATGCCGGAGAATTTGGCAGCAAAAATTGGCCAGCAGGTTATCAGGTAAGCTGTTTCAGTTGTCATAATGGCCCAAACCCAGATTGATCAGGTGCAGTGACGTAAGGTATGAAAGCAGTGCGGTAAGCAGATGATTAAACCACCTCGGCTGGGGTGGTTTAGTTCCAGAATGTCGTAAGCCAGTTAAGGAACGTGTATGAAATAACTTGAATAAGTTCATGCTTCGACAGGCTCAGCACGAACGGTGGAACAGTGGCTGTAAATGTCCTAAGTTGAAAACGCTGTAGCTTGATGCCATTAGCTCAAGCTACCCATGTTCAATACTGTAGATAATATCTATTAAAAATCAACTAAGCTTATGACTATTTCATCAAGCTGGGTTGCGTTATGTCTGAAAATACAAGTACTCATTTAATTGCTTACATCTGTGAGGTACGAGGCGATGGCATGGATGCCAGAATCACTGAGCAATACACCACCGAGTTGCCCTTACTTAACCTAGTACTCAGTCACTCTTTAAATGTCGAATAACAGCCCCCATAAACAAGTTTCACGTAA
>NZ_FUKI01000013.1 GCF_900163755.1 Crenothrix polyspora
AAAAAATCTGGAGGATATCAGGGCCGATAAAAAAATTTTAGATGGTTTTGCTACGCGCTTACTTCTGATCGAATCGCCCGAACAGTTCATTTCCCATGTGGTGAAACAGTCCGGTGGCGTACCGCAAGCCATTTACGACATGCTGGACGAGTCCAGCAAGGAGAGCCTGATTGACAAGAAAAAGGTACGCGCCATGCGTCATGAAGCAGGGGTCAAGTACCTGGACTTTACGCCGATGGTGATGATCCTTGGCGCGTTGATTGTGTCCATGCGTTACATCGGCATGGGTACGGGCGATAAGACGCTGTACATCATGGGCGGCATGGGTGCGGCGTTGTTTTTAACCTTTAGGTTCTTTATTTTTAAGGGGGTTGGGCAGTGAAAAAAAACAAGGTTGTCAGTGTGTTGTGTGAGGAAATCCGTAACGATATGGCCGCGTCCTACTGGTTAAAGTCGGTGCTGGCTTCGGCGTTGCAGCGTGATCCGGTGGACGCGGTGGCCGATGCGGAGGTGTTGGTGATGGCGTTGCGGGAGCGTTGCACTGGCGGGGATTCAAAGCTTCCGGCTTTTTTGTTCCAAGCGAAATAAAATATATTTAACGCCATTAAACTAATAAATTTAGTTGTTGTGTAGCTTCTCTTGCAACCATATTTTTATTAATGATTGATAAGGCACATCACGCGAATTAGCTGCCGCCTTAATCGCATCCAGCAAATGTTGGGGCAAGCGCAAAGAAATGGTTTTGGTGGTGGGTTTTAGGTTGGGAAATACAACAGATTGGGCTTGGCTCCAGTCCACATAATCGGTGGAGTCGCTGGCTTCCCAAAAAGCGCGTTCTTCTGCTTCGTTGGTAAATGAAGGGATAGTTTTAAGTGGTTTGCCCATAAATAGCTCGCTCTTTTCTGTGCATGTCCCTGGCCGAGATCACGCGGATAGTTGTACCGTGGCCACGTAAGGTAAACGTAATGTGCAGAAGCCTGTCTGTATCTGTTTTACCCAAAGCGTGAAACCTCGGCTCCTGCTGGCTGTGTTTTACATCGGCCAATAACAACAAGGGGGCGTTAAAAAACACCTGTTCGGATTCAGACATGGAGACACCATGCTTGGTGTTTTTAAGGCTATTGCCTTCGTCCCAGTCAAACCCTGATATTTTGGCTAAATCAATCATATTTGTATATTACTAACATATACAGACTGTAGCAAGGCTGGGTTTTATTTTCCATACTTTTTCGACCTACGGATAAAAATAATGCTAGCAGCCACCCACGCCGCCTTTTCAACCGTCATGTACTTGGGTGGCGCAACCGTCTTTGAGTACAAGATCGACCCCATAGCCTGGTGCTTGGCGATGCTGTTCTCCATCATGCCTGACATCGACCTGCCGACCTCCAAAGTCGGCAGGCCGTTGTTCTGGATTTCGGTGCCGCTGGAAAAACGCTTCGGCCACCGCACCATCACCCATTCCTTTGTCGGCATTGCCATCCTGGTGACGTTGATATCGCCGCTGTATTTTTATTTTCCCCTGTATTTCTGGGCGGTGCTCGGTGGTTACTGGTCACATCTGCAAATCGACATGGCCAATTTTCGCGGCGTGGACTTGTTCTGGCCGTCGCCGATCCGTGTCGTTATGCCGGGCAAACGGGCGTACCGGCTGGAAGTGGGCAGCAAGGCAGAAATGATTGTCTTGTGTTCCATGCTGGTATTTTGTGTGGGTTTATATCCGATGAGCAACTTGGGTTTGCGGGGTGGCTTACATCAAATCCTGAAGGATTTTGAAATCTCATACGATGAATTTATCGAGGTGCAGGGCGCAAACTGGTACACGCTGGAACTGAAAGCCATTGATAACCTGACCTTGGAGCATATCAACTGTGTATGCCCGATATTGGGCGCATGGCAAAGCGGCCTGATTATTGAGCATAACGGCAAGGTGCGTTCGGTGGGCAAAAGCCAGATGCAACATAACTTGTTTCCGGTCGATGCTGTTTTAATCAAAGGCGAACCGCTCAGGGTAATCTCGCAGCGGGTGGATATGAAGGGTAAGTCATTGCGGTGGCTGGTGAATAATTTGAAGGCCAATCATGGGTATTATCTGGTCGGTGAGTTGTATGTGGATGCCGACAAGGTGGTGAATGTGAGCCAGATTGAGGCTTACCATCCGGTGTTGTGGGGCGGGGATAAGGTGCGGCTGCATTATGCCAGGGCTGAGGATTTAGGCGAGTATTTGAATGTGACGGCGATTCGGGGCGAGGTGGTGGTGCAGTTTTGGTTACGGTCTCATGATAAGCCGGTGGAGCTTAATTTTGCTGGGGGTGCGGATAGTGAGGAGATGCCTGGGGTTTTGAGGGGGTTGTGATGGTGCTCTTTTACTCAGGTACTTCGATTTTTAATTGTCATTAAATTTTACTACATTCATTAAAAAAAACCTATGTCAAGTAAATATTGCCAATAATTAGTGGTAATATTTAACAGAAATAAATATACAGATATGTTAATAATAACGACAGCACAGATTGTACTACGCTTATCATCTAGGATTTAGTTTAGGCGGATGTCGGCTGTTGGAGTTACCGAAAATTTCATAATGACCCTGCTTTCGAAGATGTTGTTTAATTTGGAAAAATATTACAAACAACTTATTTTCGTGGATTAAATTGTTAACTGCTTTATTGTTTCATAGGGATTTATCCTAATGTGTGCAAAATTACTTGACACTCGCGTGAGAAATATGTAAGTTTTTAATTTAGTCGCTATTTGTTAGGTGTTTTACCCAAAATAATTTCTTTTTAAGTTTACGGTATCTTGCTAAGTATATTTTAGCTCTTTTAATTCATCTGGTTAACATTAATTGCATTGAATAAAATTGAGTGAAGATATTTAAATCTGATAATAAGTTTGATTAAAGTGGGGATGTAAAGTGAACAGAAGCGTATCAGTTTTTTTTGACATTGGTAATACTTTGGGGAGTCCGAAAATATCATCCCCTTCTTTCAGATTAGAAAAAATAGATATCTATCCATACATACCAAAAATCCTTCAGCAGTTAAAAAATAACGGCCTGAAAATAGGTGTTATATCTAATACTGGCAATGAAACGGAAGATGATATGACAAGAGTGCTTAAAGAAGCTGGAATTTATAGCTTTTTTGAGCCAAACTTACTTATTTATAGCTCTGTAGTCGGTGTTAGTAAGCCTTCTCCAGAAATTTTTTTGCTAGCTGCAATAAAAGCTGATTTTGCCAATATTCCTGAAAATTGCTTATATGTAGGGGAAGATAGCAAGGAGCGCAAAGCAGCTAATGATTTAGGTTGGCAAGTAGTGTCGCATCCATGTTTAGTTTGGGATGTACTAAATGGCAGCCGTTTGAGATATATTCGCGTCACTGTTCCAGCAGAGCAAAACGATCAAGCATGGCGATCGGTTATTAGGGAACTATCATCAGTAGTGCCATTATATGTAACTGGAGAAAATGGAAGCCAAGTTTACGCGATTGCTACAACCTCATCCATACCAACTCTCATCAATCTTGGCTTTCAAGTCGATTTTCTGGGAAGTGAGAACGATCCTTTAACAACAGAATTGTATCTGCTCCGAGACGATCGGCAAATTCGTACTGGATTTCTCAACCCTCAAGGGCAATCTAGTAACTTTTTTGCTGGTGATGAAGAATCTCAATGGGTTTTATCTGCTACCTCTGAAGGATTATATGTCGCCTTACCAAGCAATCATTCTGTGGAAGAATACCACTTTGAAGAAGCGTATCACGGACATAATCTCAAATTGTTACCAGATCCCAGCTTACTTGAACCGTTTGGGGAAGGTAATAACGCTAGAACAGCAGGATTTCTTCAAGCATCCAACGTTGAACGGGCTCTTAGCGATTTTGAATTAGAAAAGCTCAAAACAATTACAGCAGATTCAATTCGTGAATACCTAGAAAGATATGCAGGGATAACGCCGATTGATGAATCAACAGGAATTAAAATCAAAAGTCGACATATTCATAGCGCAGATATTGGTCTAGTTACAGAAGCTTTGGTAAAAGATTTCGAAAAAATTGGTGGCGGTAGCTTTAGCATAAAAATAGATCGATTTGTCCATGAAGGACGAGGGTTGGATAACGTAGAAGCAGAATTATGTGGTAGTGAATCAGAAGAAATTGTTTTAGTTACTGCTCATTTAGATTCTACGGCTGCTTTCAGTGATTATTCTTATAATCCCGAACGAGATCCCGCACCTGGTGCTGATGACGATGCTAGTGGTGTTGCCGCTGTCTTGGTGATCGCAGATGTTATCAAACAATTAGCCGTTATTAGACCGCCAAAGAGAACCATTCGGTTCGTTCTTTTTAACGCCGAAGAGCATGGTTTAGTAGGGAGCAAAGCTTACGCACGAACTCAAGCAGCTTTAGCGGCTCCTATTATTGGTGTCTATCAGATGGACATGATCGGTTACAATGTAGTCCCTCCTCGTTCCTTTGAGGTTCATGTTGGTTATGTGCCTTCAGCCGATGTTCAGGCTAGGTCTATAGCGCTTGCGGAACGAATTAAACGTTTGATCCCAGAAGTATCTTCCAATTTAGAACTCCCTCAAATTTATATACTGACAGATCCTGCTGCCGGAAGGAGCGATCATGCCAGTTTTCATGAACGAGGTTATGCGGCTTGTGTTACTTCTGAGGATTTTTTTATCGGTCCAGAACCAGGTTCTCCAGTGGCTGAGGCAAATCCTAACTACCACAAAGATAAGGATACCTTCGTAGATTTTGACTATGCCGCCGATATTGCTCGAGTTATTGCGGCATCTGCATGGTTGACAGCAAACTCATAATTTTTATTTAAATAAAGATATTATTACAACTTAAACTTAGCTTTTCTTATTTTCAAAATCACTAAAATTGAGGTGCGCGAATGAGACTTTCTGTTGATACTCGTAATTTTGATACCAATCGTGCGACTACCGCTCGAATGAATGAACTCAGTCAGGTTGCTGATTCTCTCTCAGAGGAAACCCCTATACTTAGGGTTATCGCCTTAAATTCGTTCACGGGCACCCCCAATAGTGTTTTGTTAAACGATGGGCCAGGCACAGAAGAACCTCTGATTGAGCAAGCCTTGACCTTTGTTGCTCAAACCAGTGCTGTCTTCGGATTCGCCCCTAGTGAACCAGTTGAATTTGTTCCGGATCCCACTATTGTAACTAACAGTTCCAAAAATAAAACAGTTCATCTACAACAAACCTATCATGGTATTCCCGTCTTTCAGATGGTTCGTACTGTCCTATTCTCTCCTAGTAACACAGTTAGCGGTGCAGTAGGGGACAACGTTAATCTTCCTTCTGGAATTGATATTGCACCACAAATTAACATTATTCAAGCAGTAATAGCAGCTGCTCAGTATGTGGCTAATCCTAATGAAACAGAGGTAATGATTGATGGTTGGGGAGAACCAATGATTCCAATCCGCGTTGATGTTTCTGATTATACTCCCCAAGTACTGGTGGCTTTTCCAATGCCGAGCCAACCGACTGTTTTGGATAAAGGGCCTTTTGCTGATTTAATTTCTGCTCATCTCGTTCTTTTCTACCAAAATCCTGAGACGCGACTTGGATGGTATATACGGATTACTCTGCCAGATTATCAAGACCAATACGAAGTCATTGTCTCAGCGGATCGTACTGAATCAGAAATTCTTTACTGTCAAAGTTTAATGCGAACAGTTCTGGCAGAGGGCAATGTTTACAAGGAAAATCCGAGTACTACACCACGGCAAATGATTCCTTTCCCTCAGAATTTGAATGATTATCCTGTTTCCCAACCCACCGGTCTGGATCCTCAGTTTCCTCGTCATTGGTGTAATAACGATAATTGCATTGGTAATAATACAATTGCCACATTAGGTAACTCTAGTACTACTCTTCAAGGCATAATCCAAAATGGGAAAGTAGTCTTCGATCCCGCCAATAGCATAGGGGATGACCAAAAGATTCTGAATATTTTCTATTTTTGCAATTATATGCACGACTTTTTCTATATGTTGGGATTTGATGAGGCCGCTGGAAACTTTCAAGAGGTAAATTACACGGGAAAAGGATCTGCTGGCGATCCAGTACAGGCGCTCGCGCATAGCGGAACAGTTAACGGAACAGCTAACATGTCTAGCCCTCAAGATGGTCGAAGACCTGTTATGAATATGGGGCTAGTGGCTTCAACTGGCCGTCATACCGCTTTTGATGCAGATGTTGTCTTCCATGAATTTACTCATGGTGTAACTAACCGCTTAGTAGGGGGGAGGATGAATAGTCCCATGGGGCTTCAACAACCACAATCCCGAGGCATGGGTGAAGGCTGGAGCGACTATTTTGCTCTGACGATTCAAAATTTCGGTAAGTCAGTTGAAAAAGTTGTCACTGGGGATTGGGTACTTAATAATTCCAATGGTATCAGAGGGCTAAAATATGATAGTAACTTCCCTGACCATTTTGGCAAGATTGGGGCGGGGCGTTACAACGAAGAGCACAACATCGGTGAGATTTGGTGTGCCACTTTGATGGAGATGAATCGTAAGATTGGAGAGACGCTAGAATCTAAAGACCTCGGTCATAAAATTGGCTGGCAAATTGTTATCGATGGGTTGAAACTTTCCCCCTCTAATCCCAGTTTCTTAGATGAGCGTGACGCAATTATTAAGGCACTCGATGGCTTGAATATATCAGGAATCTTGAATGGCGGTGATTACATAAAAATAAAAAAAGTGGTTTGGACAACTTTTGCCAAATTTGGTATGGGAATTAATGCAGATTGTATTGGGGCTTCACTCAATGGAATTGTTGCGGATTTCAATCTACCTACCGATTTGTAGCTGGAAATCAGGAGTAAATGGTAATTTTTTGTTCCACTATAGTAATTACTTGGAGTAAAAGCTGATGAATATTCCCCGTGACTCTCTTAGTCAAGGTTTTGAAAAAGCACGTCGAGGTATTCGCCAATTATCTCAATCAAGTGAAATACCCAATTTTAACAATACGGGAACTCGCGCCCTGGAAGCCTGGTTTTTAGGGCCAAAAGCAGAAAATGCTGATGAATTGGAGCGCTTTATAGTCGAAGCAATCAGAGATCAGGTATTTTGGCGTAGAAATTTTCATCCCAGCGATCCGACTCACATCACCAAGGAGATGAAACGATCGCCAGAATATTTAGAAGCGATGGATTCATTAACTGAGGGATATCAGTCCTTGCTTGCATTTCTGAAAAAATCTGTTCCATTCTTCAGTATGCGTTACCAAGGACACATGAATTGGGATTTAACTATTCCTGGTATCCTAGGCTATTTTGCAGCCATGCTATACAACCCTAATAATGTTGCTTTTGAAGGGTCAACAGCGACAACAATTTTAGAAATATTGGTTGGCGACGATCTTTGTAGAATGCTTGGATACTCCATTCCAGATGAAGAAAAAATTGAGAATGGAGCTATTCGACCTTGGGGGCATATTACCTGTGATGGCACTGTTGCGAATATTGAGGCTATTTGGTCGGCGAGAAATCTCAAGTTCTATCCTATGGCGTTACAGGCCGCTTTAAAAGAAGATCCCGCCTTAGCCAATGCTAAAGAAATAACCGTTACTCTGGGAACGGGCGAATTATTCTCTTTAATTGAGCTGGATGCTTGGTCAATACTTAATCTCAAAGCTGATGATATCCTCGCTTTACCAACTCGTCTAACTAAGGAATATCATATTTCACGAGATGCTATTACTGCTAGTGTCTCTCAATATTCCTTACAAAGTTTAGGTATTCAAGAATTTTCCCGCCGCTTTCTCAATCAGATTGACAAGTCTCCTGCCTTCTTTGTGCCAGGAACAAAACATTACTCATTTCCCAAAGCTGCTGCTGTCCTCGGTATTGGCGCATCCAACATGATTGACGTACCCGTAGATAAAGATGCAAGAATGAATATTGCAGCCTTAAAAGAATTGTTAGAAGAATGTTTAGTAGAGAAGAGACCCGTTTACACAGTGGTTGCGGTAATTGGTAGTACGGAAGAAAGTGCGATCGATCCTATTAAAGACATTTTGGCTCTCCGAGAAGAATTCCGTCTAAAAGGCTTAGAATTCACTGTTCATGGGGATGCCGCGTGGGGCGGTTATCATGTTTCTGTTATTCGTGATGATTTTGATATGCCAGAACCATTGGCTACATTCGCTCCTTTACCTCCACCTGTAGTGCCGTTAAAGCAATATGTAGTCGATCAGTTTGAAGTGTTGGGTAATGCTGATTCAATTACAGTAGATCCACATAAATCTGGTTATATTCCCTATCCAGCAGGAGCGTTGTGCTATCGTAATTCAGCGATGCGCGACCTTGTTACCTTTAGTGCCCCCGTTGTTTTCCACGGTGGAGCAGAGCCAACAGTAGGTATTTACGGAATAGAGGGATCAAAGCCAGGAGCGGCAGCGGCAGCGGTCTACTTAAGTCATCGTGTAATTCGACCTTCCAAGAGTGGCTACGGGAAAATCATTGGGCAGGCTTTGTTTAGTTGCAAGAAACTATATGCGCGACTTTTGTGTATGGCGAACCCCGAAGATCCTTTTGTTGTGATTCCCGTCTCTCGGTTACCTGCGGAGATTAACGGTTCTAATGTGAAACAACAGATTCAATTTATTCGTGACAGAATTGTGGGTAAAACAAACGAAGAGATTATTAAAGACAGTGAGGCAATGAAATTATTAGCAGAAATTGGGCCAGATGAGAACATTTTGGCTTATGCGTTTAATTTTAAAACTGCATCAGGAAAAATCAATACCGATCTACTCCAAACGAATCGTTTAAACAAAGCCCTTTATAATAGACTGAGTATCAATCCAGGGGAGGATATTTATAATTACGATCTGATTGTAAGTACTACTGATTTAAATGCCGTTCAATATGGGGATACTTTTATAAATGACTATAAACGCCGTCTAGGGGTTGGAGATTCGACTGGAACGTCAGTAACAGTACTGCGCTCTGTGGTAATGGATCCTTGGTTGACTGAAACCACCAAAGGTTCTTTTTTGGATATCCTTGAAAGTGAGTTTCGCAAAGCCATGACTGAAGCCATTGAAGAAATAGCGCTAACACAAATCAGGGGGTACTAACTAATGTCAAGAAGATTTACACTTTACTTTTCTTGGAGTCGTCCTCAAGAAATTGGGTCAGAGCTTGGAAAATTGGAAAACCGATATCCTGCTCTATTTGAATTTCGACGAGCAATATGGCCTTTGTATGAATGGACAGCAAGCCAAGAACAATACAAGCAAGATATTTCTGGTTTCTTAGATCACGTTGTTTTATTTGACTTTCAACACTTCAGTGACGTTATATGTGGAGTAACAGGTAATCCTGTCTCTTTGATACAACGGCAAAGTGAAAATGGTCTTGTTCAGTCACTCGATGAAAGTTTTCTTAAAGATATCGACACTCTGATTGTGGTTAGCTTAGATCACTTTACTACAGAGCAGAAACCCACAGAAGAAGAAATAAAAGCCATTAAGAAATTTTTAGAGCGTAAGGATACTTGTCTATTGGTCTGTCCTCAACACGATGTTGGTTCTTCTGATCAAGCTTCTCGTGAAGTCGAGTTTTTACATCACGGAGATCGTTTAGTTCCTGCCCAACAGAGGATTGGTGGATTTGCGAGAGCAATTCTAGCCGAACTTGGCTTCCCTATTGAAAACCAATTTGGACTCAATCCAGCTAAATCCAGCAAAGATAATTCTCCCGCTCCTTTGCTAAAATTTTCAGAATTAGATGATCTTAATATTCTTCAAGGTGTTACCACGTTCAATCTTCATGCTCATCTTCCTCATTATTTTGTCCCTGATTTCTTAAAAGAATCTGTCCACGTATTAGCAAAGCAACTTATTAATCCGGCAGCGTCAAACCATCCATTTGTAGAAGCTGGAAATCTTTACTTTAATGCGCTTTTGTGGATTCCTCCTAGTGGTAATCGGACGGCTAATATTTTTATATGCGACGCAACTTTATGGAGCTCCGCATTTAGTGGTGTCCAAAGTCTCGAAGTTTTTTGGCGAAATTTAGCTAATCTTCAAGGTGGCAAGAATAACTCATAGGGCGCAAAATATAGCCGTATGCTTTGGACGTATCCTAATTGTTTTGCTGCTTATGGTTGCCCTGTGCATTCATATAAGCACACAACACGCTGTTAATGCGGGTTTGGTAGCCTTTACCCTGCCCCTTAAACCAGCGCAGCATTTCACTGTCCAGCCGTATCGTCACGGTTTCTTTCGCTTCTGGGAAAACAAGTTTTGCAGTTTTCCAAAAATCTTCATCGGTCGGTTGTGCATCGGGGTCGGCCATAGCCGAGGCGTGTATGTCCGCATCCCCCATATTGGGTGCTAATCAACAAAAGGCTCTAAAGTTTCACGGGATTTAGGTAAGCGGTAAGCGCGTAGCAAAACCATCTAAAATTTTTTTATCGGCCCTGATATCCTCCAGATTTTTTCCGAGCCGACATTCCGCACCCCTAAATAAAAATTCAGCATTTAAATAACATATTGATATTTAATGAATTTTAGTATTTTTTTGGATTTTAGACTTTCGAATTAAAACAAGAAAAATTCATCTCTCGTTTGTTTTTTGTTAAATATAAGCTGATATAAATGACTTTGAAAATACGCCAAAAATTCGACAAATTTATAACATACTGAAATTATTAAATTAAATTTAATCATAAAATTATGAATAGGGGTGCGGAATGTCGGTCCGAGGATAACCGATGACACTCCAAAAACACCACATCAAGCACATTAAAAACTGGCAAGCCA